>JBDSPX010000065.1:0-2683 GCA_039930065.1 Dokdonella sp. | reverse complement strand
CGGAGACGCTGTCACCACAAGCTGATCATGCCTCGGGGAATCATGCCGCGAAAGAACCATTGAATTGCTTTTTCCGGCGCCCCTTTGAACGGAGTGAACCAGCTTTATATCGACCAACCCAAGGCGCTGGGTCCCTGCCTTCGCAGGGACGACGAGATAGTCTGGTGCCGTGATGTTCAGGCGCTTGAGAAATTTGGCAACTCAAGCAAATGAGCGTGAAAACTTTGAACAACGGATCGAGATATGTATTTCTGTCCACATGACAGCGGCAAACCAGATGTTTCGCAGGTCCCCGACGTTTCGTTCACTGGCCCAACGGAATGGATGAATTCTGCGGGGCCATTTCAAACGAGCCGATGTAGCCATGCGGCAAGACGTGCGGCGACCGGTTGCGGATCTTTCAGCCACGAAAAATGATTGGCGTCACCGGATGCAAAATCATCGGAGGTGAGGAACGCGCGCTCAATCGATGCGCGCGGGAATTTTCCGAGCAACCACTCGAATGACGCTTCCGGGCAAAGCGTATCTTCGCTTAGCCGGATACCCAGAATCGGCTTTGCGCATTGTGCCAGCGCGTGTTCCGAATCAGCGCCAGCCTGAGTGTCCTGGTAGCAACCCTTGCGCGAAGTGCGCGCCCAATCGCGCATCAGCGTTCGTGCTTCGCGACCGGCAAATCCGAGTCGCTTGCCCGGATAGTAGCCCCATAACGAAGTGACAAAAGGAACAATCCATGGAACGGCACGCAATACCCAGCGCATGCGGCCACGGAACGTGCGCCAATACGGCGAGCCGCTGGCGGCAAATGCAAAGCCTTCGACCGATGCAGGATTCAATGCTGCAAAAAGCGCCGCAAGCTGACCGCCGAGACTGTGCCCGGCAACGATCCAACGGAGGTTCGCATCTACTTCGCGGGCCGCAGCAAGGCTGGCTGGAATATCGAGCGCAAGTAGCTCGCTGTAGCCCCAGTCGCAGTCGCGTGATGCGCGCCGATCGCTGGATCCCGCGCCCCGCCATTCGTGCAGGGCCGTGGCAACGCCTTGTTCGGCAAGCGCATTTGCAAACGCCTCATAGTGCCGGGCGCTGACACCGAGCGCGGGAAGCCAAAGCACACCGAACCGCGCGGTCGGCGGACAAAACACGCACAGATCCGCTTCGGCGCCATCGGAGGCACGGACGCGAATCTTCTTCAGTGTTTCTGGCGCCATCGCTTTCGCAAATGAATTGTCGCGAACGCTCAATGTGCAGTCAGTCCTCGCCAGGCGCAGCCGGCAAACTTCTTGCCGCCCGACGTCACCTCGATGGACCAGCCGAAGGTGGTGTCGGTCAATGCCTCGATGCAGGCTTCCGGTTTCAGTGTCGCGCTGAATTCGGTGTGCCCTGCATTCAAGGCCAGCCCTTCGGGTACCGATTGAAGTCCGGCAAATGCATGAACCTCGGGCGGTGCGCCCGGAGCGGCGGAAAATGAAACAGCGGCCGGTGTCGCCTCGAGACTCCAGAGGACTTCAGAACCGCGCGCGCCAAGAATCACGTCATCAAGCCGCGACTCGCACGTCCACGCATCGCCGGCAATGATGTTGAAGCGTCCGATCTCAACCGCATCGCGGGCGATCAGATTGCCCTCGACCACGACAAATCGCGGTCGATCAAGCGCTTCATTTGCCTTGGCGATCGCAGCCAACGTTGCGGGATCGATCGAATTCACGTGGCGACGCGATGTCTCGCCGCAGGCGGTAAACAAACCGCCCTCACGTGCCTCGTAGAATCCGCGCAAGAACGCGGGCGACTGGACGTCACCCGCGACCGGAAGAACATTCGGAACGGCAACCTGCTCAACCGGCAATGCCGCTGGAGGCTCAGACGCCGGCGTGCAGGCCGAAATCGCTGCCAAGGCAATAGCGGCCAACGAGCCGCGAATCAGAACTCCTCGCATCGGCCGATCCTCGATCTGAAGGGCGCAACCGACGCTTAGCGACGGCCGCCACGAACAGGACGCGCGCTGGCGAGACCCACACGCAAGGTGCCGCCTTCCTGAAAACTGCCATCGAGTCCGGCGATTGCGGCACGCGCCTCATGCCCTTCCATGGCCAGCTCGGCGAAGCCCTTGCACTCGTTCTTGAACGGATCCATGGCCATCTTGAGCTTGTGCACACGTCCGAATTTTTCGAACATCTCATTCAAGGATGCTTCCGTCGTCTCACGCGGCAACCCACGCACGTTCAATGTAATCATCTCGGCACCTCGCTTTGGATGGATCGGATACGTGGTTACGGAATCCGAAAAAACAACAGGGCCGCGACGCGTACGCGGCGACCCTGTTCGATCGAGCAACGGAATCAGACGTTGGCGACGTCTTCAGCTGATGCGCGTTTTGTCCGTGGACAACGTCGAATGCAAAAAACCGACCCGCATGACTGGAATCAGTTCCCTTGAACGCCTCTATATCAAAACAGTACCCAGCCGCCCGACAGAACCCCTCATCAGGTTGGCGTGCCGACGGTGAAACTCTCGCCGCAGCCGCACTCGCCTGTCGCATTGGGATTTCGAAAAACAAACGTGGCGTTCAATCCCTGTCGCTTGAAATCAATTTCAGTGCCTTCCACAAACGGCAAGGCCTTCGCGTCGACGAGGACTTGAATGCCATCGTGATTGAATACGCTGTCATTTTCCGCGATCGCTTCGGCAA
>JBDSPX010000064.1:0-5413 GCA_039930065.1 Dokdonella sp. | reverse complement strand
GCGGCTTGTTCGACGCCGGGACCTGCGGTCAGGCGAATCGCCGTGCCGCCACGGGTGCCAACCGTCCATAGATCACCTGCGTAGGTAAAGACGATTCGATCCGCGCAGACATCGGGAAAACGCAGCAGCCGCGTCGCTGCATCGGCGGCCGCTGGCAGCAGCGTTGCCGAGGCGATCAGCGCACTGATCGAAAGAAGAATTTTCCCACGCATGTGAGCACTCCGAATTTTTCGAGGCAATGTGGATTGATAGACCAATCAACGCGCTGTTGCCAGCGCCACAAGTCACGCCAACGCCGATAAGGCGACGGTAAGGCGCAACTGACGCTCTCGTGGGTCAGTGCTCTGGTGGGTCAGTGCTGCGCGCTGACGCTATTCCTACAGCAACGACGGAAGCAGCGAGGCGCCCGATTACGAAATGCCTTGCGATTCAGCGCTGCCGCCAGCACCAGTGCCACGGTTCGTAGGCGATGCCGTGGCGGTTGTCGCGGGGGTAGGACAGCGAGAATCCGAACCGCGAGGCCTCGCTTTGCAACCAGGCGAATGCGGCGGAATGCTCGAATTCTTCTTCGAGCGCGGCGAACCCGGGAGTGGTGATATCGACCACGCGCCCCGAATGATGTTCGCTGTAACCGGGCGCCGCGCTGACGCGCAAAATCTCGTCGATGGATTGGCCACGTTCGAGCTTGCGTTCAATGATCAGCAGTTGATACGAGGCCGAGCGAAACGCCGAGACGACCTGCAGCGTGATCCCGTCATCCGCCGCGGTTGCGCACATGCGCGTCCAGGCGCGCGCCGCACGCGGGGTCAGCCATTGATGGCGACCATGTATGTCAGCGCCGATGCAAACAAGATCACGCGGTTCGCGGACGACGTGCAACTGATGATTTCTTGCATAATCGATCGGAACTCCGAGCGTACGTGCCGCGGCGATTACGCCGAGGCGCTGCGTCGTATCGCAACGGGACGGGGGCAGGGGCGTCGATTCGTTCATCGGCAAAGTCTAGCGGATTGGCCGACGCCAACGATGTCCTTGAATTTGTTCGCGGTAGCCGCGCGCAGGATCAGCCTGGCAAAGGCCTTGTCGCGCCGACCGATTCGTGGAGCCATCATCACGCCGAGTTTGTCATGACGCGACGCATCGAGCAGTTCAAGAAACCGGCTGCGGCGACTTCTACTCAAAACCGAAGCGCGCTGCGCACGTCGGCAACTTCAGGCCGAAGACAATCAATCCGACGCGCTTCATCTCAACGCTTCTTCTTCATGAAAAGGATGATCGGGCGCATCGGGCCGACATTGAGCGTGCTGACCAGCTCCCAGCCTTTCAAACCTTCGCGAGTGAGCACGTCGTTGAGATGATCAATCGCGAAGTTGCCGATGAAACTGGGTTTGATCTCGAGCGTCTGATAGCTCCAGGTTTGATCGTTCATTGCTGCACTCCGGTTTCGAACTAGTCTTCGCTGTCGTCTTTGATGGCGACAGGTTTGCTGGCGGGTTTGATGCGTCCGGCTTTGCGCAAGGCCTCGCGCATCAGATATTCGATTTGCGCATTGAGTGAGCGCAAGTCGTCATCGGCCCAGCGCTGCACGGCTTCGAGCACGGCTGCGTTGATGCGCAAGGGATAGGCCTTCTTCTCGCTCACGTGGGTTTGATTCTCCTCGGCAAAAAGATGGGTCAGTAAAGCGTGCCGGCATTGACGACCGGCTGGGTCGATCGATCACCGCACAAGACCACGAGCAGGTTGCTGACCATCGCCGCCTTGCGTTCGTTGTCGAGATCAACCACGCCGCGCTGACTCAGTTGTTCAAGGGCGAGCTCGACCATGCCGACGGCGCCTTCGACGATGCGTGTGCGCGCGGCGACAATCGCACTGGCCTGCTGACGTTGCAGCATGGCCTGGGCGATTTCCTGCGCGTAGGCCAGATGGCTGATGCGCGCTTCGACCACCTCGACGCCTGCCTTGCTCAGACGTTCCTGGATCTCATCGCGCAGGTGTGCATTGACCTCGGTGCCGTTGCCGCGCAGCGAGATATTCTTTTCGTCATGCGAATCGTAGGAGTAGCTGGTGGCCATCTGGCGCAACGCCGACTCAGCCTGGATGTGCACGAAGTTCGAATAATCATCGACCATGAACACGGCTTCGGCCGTATCGACCACCTGCCAGACCACGATCGCGCCAATCTCGATTGGATTGCCATCCAGATCGTTGACCTTGAGCTTGCCCGATTCAAAATTTCGCACGCGCAGCGAGACTGCCTCGCGCGTGTAGAACGGATTCGTCCAGCGCAAACCTTGATCGCGCACGGTTCCGGCATAGCGGCCGAATAACTGCATGACGCGGGCAACGTTCGGCTGCACGGCAAACAATCCCTTGAGCAAAAAAGCGATCAAGCCGATCACGAGCAGGAGCGGCAGAATCTGTCCCGGACCCGGCTCGATGCCCATCTCTTTCGCATGGCGAATGATCGTGATGAAGATATAACCATCAATCAAGAAAGCAGCAAACAGCACGAGCAGAACTGGAATGCCGGGCAGGGAAAGGGCTTTGCGTTCGTTCATCGAAACTCTCCTTCATCACTGCGCAGCCGATGCCGGCAGGTCGGCCATGGCCGATGTAAATACGATATCAAAAACATATCACACAAACAAGATGGCGGAGAACGTGTTCGGGTTAGAAATGGCTTGTTGAGCCGGATTCAGCGCTTTTCGCGGACAGGATCGAACTTGAGCAGTGGCGCCGGCAGGATTTCACCGCTGACCAAAATCGACTGGCCCTGTCGATCGAAACCGATCGCCTCAGCCTGGGCCACCGGAGGAAGGGGAAAGCGCTGCGGCTTTCGCACGAATGCCTGAGTCCATGTCTCGTTCACTTGGCGATTGAACAACCAGATGTCGCGATAGGTCAGCACAATGGCGCGTCGACCGCTCGCGTCTATGTCCATGCCGGTTGGCGATCCACCGAATCGCGCAGACGGAAATCGCACGGCGCGCTCGCTTGCTGTCGGTTGCGGAATCGAATCGAGGGCGGCCAGCTTGCTTGCAACCAAGGTGACCTGGTTTCCAGCTGGCGGCCCGAGTGGCAATGTGTAGATTGCAATCGGTGCATGCTTGTTGATCAGAAATATCTCGCGCTTGATCGGATCAACCGCCATCGCTTCGCAATCATGCGCGCCATCCGGGTAACGAAAGCGCAATTGCCAGCTTGGCTTGACCGACGCAGGCGCTGCGCCAGTGGTCCATTCGGGCTCCTCGATCGCGATCAGCGAATATTCCTTGCGAACGCCACCGTTGTCACCGATATCGCCGATCAGCAACCAGGGCTTGCCATCGAGTGTGTAGCTGGCGATATCTTCCCAGTCGATGGCCTTGACGCCTTCGACGCGAACGCGCGCGAGGCTCGTTCCTTTCTCGTCGATGGCTTGCAGTTCGGCGGGTCGCGGCGAATCGTCGTGCACCCAATAACGATTGTCGGCGCGACGTGAACTCGCGATGCCGCTGATTTCGTCCAGGCTCGGATCGATGATCAGCGCTTCAAGTTGCGCAGGCTGGAATGGCGCGATCGCGAAATTCTGCGCGCAAGCTGCTTGCCAGACGAACAGCATCGGCCAGAGTGGAATCCTCATTGGGTCAATGCGACATCCGCTTTTTCGACGTGCTGAAGGCGCGTGCGACCGAGCAGATCGAGTCCCTGGTAGAAGCGCCAGGGATCGCCGTCTCCTGTTGAGAACGCGATGTGTCCCGCATCGAAACTGCCTAGCGCCGCGTCGAAACTCTGCCAGCGCCCTTCAACCCAGGCCTGGATCCACGCATGCGGCACGAAAACATGATCGGTTCCCGCAAAGCCGGGCGCATACGCGAGACCGTCGACAACGCGCGTCGCAATGCCGAGTGAGCGTCCCAACGCGGCCAGAAGTACGGCATGCTCGGTACAATCGCCTTGTGGATTATGCACGACCTGCAACGCGGACGCATAGCCAACACCGAGGTTCTTGTCGCTGATGAATCCGCTCACATATTTTTCGAGCTTGCGCATGCGCTCGCTGTCGTTGAGCGAACCTGCAGTCGCTTTTTCAGCCATCGCGATGATTTCGGGGGCGGCGCTTTGCAGCCAGTCGTTGGGCATGCGATCGGCGGGATCGGGCGCGCCGCCGAAGCCTGCTCGCGCCTGCGCGTGAACGACGACGACGAGATTCTTTCCGGAAACCTCGACACTCTGCTCGGAGGTTTCAGGGAGTTTCAATGGCGCGCCTTGACCAATCGGACTGATCGTATAGCGCAAATCGCCATCCACTTCGTCGCGAGTCAGTGCACGTGGTGAGGGCATCAGGGTGCGTTCAAAAATATTGGTACTCTGGTTCGGTGCGGTCGCGCAGGCCTTGTCGCATTCGAGCAGGGTCAGCTCGACGCCAATCGCAGGCATCGTCAGTTTGTGGATATCGCGTTCTGCGTCGACCCAGGCCGTGTTGTGGACCGCCGTTCCGGCGAAGGCGAAAACCTGCTCGACGCGGTAGAGCGTTTTGCGACCACCCGGCAGGCTGACCACTTCACGTGGGCCGACTGTGCTGGTGACTTCAATTGCATCGAGACTCGAAGGTTGGAACGAGAGCTCCTTGTGCACACTTCCGGTTTCCAGCGGCGCACGCAGGCTGGCCAGGCGCAGGCCTTCGGCGAGCAGGGCACCTTGCGGCCAGTTGGCATCGCGATCCTTCCAGGTATCGCCGTTACGGATGCGCAGATGCATCGCACCGTGGGCGACCTCTCCTTCGATGCGCGTCTCGCTGCCACTGAGTTCGGCGACCGAGGTAAAGGCAATCGGCTTGCCATCGATGGTTTCTATACTGGTTTCGCTGCTGCCTAGCGAAATGCCGGTGCCGGCTCGATCAAACTCGATATGCAGAATCTGCTGCGTCGTGACGCGTTCATCGGCGACACGGCGGGTACTGACGAAGCTGCCGATCTTGCGTCCATCAAGCAAGACGCTGAACCACTGTTCGCCAGCGGGTTTGGCTTGCGCGAGCATCGGCGCGAGCAAGACGAGAGAGATGAAGAAACGGAACATCGCGAAGCCTGTTTGCGGAATGGCCCATTGTGCCGCAGTCGATACAATGGCGTGTCAGCAAAAGGTTGGAAGCCATGAAATCATTCGGAACACCGTATACCGAAGGCGCTTTGCGTGCCTTGCTGCTCGGCTCGGGCGAACTGGGCAAGGAGGTCGCCATCGAATTGCAGCGGTTTGCGGTCGAAGTGATTGCCGTGGATCGTTATGCGAACGCGCCGGCCATGCAGGTTGCCCATCGCAGCCATGTCATCAACATGCTCGACGGCAGCGAGTTGCGTCGGATCATCGCGCTGGAAAAGCCCGATCTGGTCGTTCCCGAGATCGAGGCGATCGATACCTTGACCTTGATCGAACT
>JBDSPX010000063.1:0-3697 GCA_039930065.1 Dokdonella sp. | reverse complement strand
TCCTCGCTGATTTTGGGATAGCTCGTATAGCACACCTGGAATTGGGGCAGAGAATTACATCCACCGGATCAGCGGTCGGGACGTTGCTGTACATGAGTCCCGAGCAACTATGCGCTGAACCGCAAATCGACGGCAGGAGTGACCAATATTCGCTGGCGTGTGTGTTGTACGAAATGCTTGCGGGCGTGCGTCCGCACATCGCAGCGACATTCGAAGGTTTGCGCATGCTTCGAATGTCGGGACACTACGTAGCGCTCAGCACACATCGCCCGCGTGTGCCCGAAAATGTAGACAAGGCGATTCAACAAGCGCTCTCGCCAATGTCAGCCGATCGTTTTCGAACGGTAGATGAATTTCTTTCCGCACTATCCACGTCAGTCGCGGGAGCGAACACAGCTTTGTTTGCCAGCACAAAGCTTGATTCGCCGACTGAAAAGTCGCTTCAAACAGGCGATTCAAGCGGGCCAACGAACAATGTGCGTCTGAGTTGGAAAAAGTGGGTTGCCCTTGCTGCGCTACTTGGAATCTGGCCGGCGTATAACATCGCAAGCGAGCGCTTGTCTGCACGGCGGCATGACCCGAACTCCCTTTCGTCGCCCATAAACATTGCACCCGCGATTGCTGCAACTTCAGACTCCGCACTTGCTGCGACCATCCGTGCGTCTCTCGTGGACGAAGCTGATCTATGGGATGGGCTCAGAGTTGCAAATGGCACGCGGGTTTTCAGCTCAGTTTTGTTCAGTGCAACGCCATCGGTACGAACCGTTTCTGATTCGGTCCGGTTGCGGCTAGAACTTCGCGGTGACGTTTCTAGCGCGCCGCGACTTGTTGAGCGCGTCGTCTCAATTGAAGCAGCGCGTGAACCTCGGGCCATAGCTCACGAACTGATTCTGGAAGCGCTCATCTGGCACACCGACCCTCGCCTGGAATTGAAAGACGCGCGCCCGCTGTTGAGAATGGCAGGGCGATCGGCAAGCGCATTGCGTAGCTATGTATATGGGGTTGCGGCTATGCGTGACGGCAATCTCGATACTGCTGCAGCGAATTTCAACCGTGCGGCGGCGGTTGCTCCGGATTTTTCGAATGCCAGGTATCAGAGCGCACAAATTCGCGCATGGCTGTATCCGCGAAATCCAGGCAACTGGGTTAAGGATGCGGAGGATGCTCTGGCGTATCCTGTGGCCTTAGGCGGTGATTCGATATTTGCATTGGCGTTGGTGAGCCTTGGCCGGCGCGACTTTACAAAGTCTTGCGCATTGTACCGATCGGAAACGCAGCGGAAGCCGACGTCGTTCGTCGCCTGGTACGGATTGGGCGAATGTCAACGACTGGACAACGTCGTAATCCAAACCGCTGAAGGACCACGATTCCGCAGTAGTCAACGGGCGGCGCTTTCGGCGTACCGAGAGGCGATACATCAAGCACCGACTTCTGAATGGATTGCTGCACTCTTCTCTCCGATCATGCAGTACACCTTTGCAGCGAGCGCCTGGACGCGCTTCGGGATCTCCGCGGATGCGGCTCGGACTTCCTACGCGGCATTGCCTTCGATCGTCGGCGATTCGATTGGATTCATTCCGATTGCACGAGATGTTTTCAATCACAGTCCGCCGCCAGACACTTGGATCCCTGCTGTTCGTCGAGGACAGGCGAGCGCGCGCGAACTCACGGCGGAGTGGATTACAAAGTGGCCAGACTCACCGGCTGCGTGGTTGCAGCGCGCCCTCGCGCTTGAACTCTCGGGCAACCTGAACACCGGTGGTGGGCAGCTCTCAGCCGGAGCCGCGCTCGACCGGGCACTGAGCCACTCTGCGTCGACCTTTCTTGCGGCGCAGATTGCGGTTGCCAAAGCACGAATTGCATTGCGTCAGAGTGACATCAAAGAAGCGGCACGAGTGGCTCGCGAAGCAATCTCTCGTGATGTTAGCGTCGACGCACGCGCTCAGGCCTTGTTGCTGCCTCTGGCGGTGTTGGTCGGGGACCAGCGCACAGCGGAGAGCCTGCGTGGGCTCAACTTCGATGCCGACTCTTTGACGCCCCCTACACTCCTTGATTCGTTGAGCGCGATGCGATTGCGGGCCGCCAACGGCGGTTGCGATGGGCTTGCGGGAACGATGCGTATGCTCGAAGAAGCGTTCCGCTCTGCGCTGACTCCGGCTGAATTGGACGCCGAACGAATGCGATTACTATTGCCGGCCTATCGGGCGGCTGCGCCATGTATCGGCGTGCGCGAATTGTCCAAGTTTAATTCGCCCCTGCTGCTGGACCGCGCATACACTTCGATAGAGAATAGAAATTTTACGCAGGCGAGAGCCCGGCTTGATTCATTGCGGAATGCGCGAACCGGATCGACGGTTGCCGCTATTACGTGGGATTTCATCTACTGGGAGTCTTGGGCAGCACTCCAGGCGCGCGACACGACTTCTGCGCGACTGCAACTCACCAGTGCATTGGCGAACCTTGAGGGGATGAGTTTTTTCACGCTCGCTGAACCGGATCAAGCGGCTGGTCTCCGACGTGGGATCTTGCTCTTGTCGGAGATCGCTGCCAAGCTTGGTCCTACGAATACAGAACGGAAATGGATGCTTCGCGCGAAAGATCTTTCCCCAATCACTTCAGGAAAAAATCGATGATTGAATTTCGCAGACGCTGGACGAAGCCACTCTTGGCGATGCTGCCGATTGCGCTGTTCTTCACGGCGAGCGCGCAAACCGGACGCGCGACATCTTCGGGAGTGGGGAGGGATTCTCACAGCTACACGGACATTGGAAAAGATGGCACGTTTTGGTTCAGGTGCCATGACAACGACAATATTCTTACCTGGAGATGCCAGGGATTTCCGCGAGATATCAACCTCCTTCGGCTCAAGAATGACGAACCGACACGCGCAGCGACATGGATTTCCCAAGTGAACTTTCGTGCTGAATCAAATGCGTACGTCGACCCAACGCCACCACCGGGAACGCCAGTCCAGTCGCTAACTATCGCGGCAACTGGAAGCAACAAACATCTGAGCCTCCAGGATCTGGATACTCTTGGCTACGTGATGTCGCGCATTCGCGGCAATCCAAACGCGATTGCCGACGAGCGCTACGGCATCGGGAAGCAGACGAATCCGAAGTTTGCGGGCATGAAGTTCACCAATGATTGGTATATGGTGATTTCGGCGTATGATGCCTCAGATGTACGCGAGGCAAACCTGAGTCGCAAAGTCAGTCAGTGGCACATTTTTGGAGTTGATACCAGCAACGGCGCTCCCCGACTGGTCATGCTCGACAAGACCGGAACGTTTCGATGGTGTGCAGGAAAGCACAAGCAATACGCCGACGGCGACCAGGGTCAATTCGCTACGTGCAAAACCGCAGCAATCGCGCACGAATTGCAGGCCGATCTTCCGAAACATGATCCTCACACGTTCGGTGACCTTTTAGCGATCGCGGACCAAATGATCAGCAGCGAGAAACGATCAAATTTGACTTATACCCCTGCCAACATTGCGACCGCCGAACGCGAATTCGCGCGTTTCCTCAGACCTTCCGCCCTTTTCATTCTCCGACAAATTGCTGGATCCCGAGAATTTTCACTGAAATTGCTCGAGATCAAGCGGGACCGCGAAGTGGATTCAAACACCGCGTGGATGACGTGCGGAGGCGGGTGTTGCACAGGGGACAATATTTAAGTCGGCCGTGCGTTACCT
>JBDSPX010000062.1:0-6505 GCA_039930065.1 Dokdonella sp. | reverse complement strand
TGAGTTCGATCGGTCATATCGGGCGCAGCTTCCACCAGAACGCGCGTAGCCTTCAGGGCTATTACATGGCGATCGATCACGGCCATCTGACGTTGCAGCGCGGCATGCTGCTCAACGACGATGACATCATTCGTGCCGAGGTGATCCAGCAGCTCATGTGCGATGGCGAACTCGATACGCGCGCGTTCGGTCAGTACTACGGGATCGACTTCAACGAGTATTTTGCTGCTGAAATGCGCAAGCTCGGTGAACTCCAGGCAGACGGATTGGTGAATCTGTCGCAGGACCGAATAGCGCTCACCGATCGGGGTCGATTCCTCATGCGAATCGTCGCGATGTGCTTCGATGCCTACCTCGATCAGGCCGCCGACGCGCTCAAGCCGATCTACTCGAAGGCGCTTTAATTCCCAACGTCGCGGTGCGACCTGTGCCAGAGTGGGCGGCATGGGCAAATCCATCCCGATAGTGAACCTGCGCGAATTGCGCCAATCCTGCGCGGACTGTGCGCTCAATCAGCTTTGCCTGCCGGCCTCCATCGGGGGAGCCGATCTCGATCGCCTTGACCAGGTGGTCAAGCAACGCTTGCCACTGGAGCGCGGCGGGATCCTGTTTCGCGAAGGCGCCAACCATCCGGCTCTTTTCGTTGTGCGGTCGGGGTCGCTGAAGACGTTCGTGACCTTGCCGGAAGGCGATGTGCAGATCCTCGGCTTTCACATCGCCGGCGAGCTGGTCGGTCTTGATGGACTTTCAGGTGAAGGGCATCGCTGCACAGCCGAGGCACTGGAGCGATCAAGCCTGTGCGAGGTTCCGTTCGACTCATTGACTGCAGTGGCGGCCAAGGTGCCCGGTTTGCAACATCAGTTGTTTCGCGTGATGAGTCGCGAATTTGGTCGCGAAATGCAGCATCCGGTGATGATGGGACGCAAGCAGGCGATGTCGCGGCTGGCGATCTTTCTGCGTAGCTTGTCCGAGCGTCTCGAAGGTATCGGTCGCGACCCGCATCTGCTGACATTGAGCATGACGCGTCAGGAGTTGGCCAACTATCTTGGCCTCGTCATCGAAACGGTCAGTCGGCTGTTCTCCCGCATGCAATCGCTCGGTGTGCTCGAAGTGGATCGGCGCAGTGTGCGCATTGTCGATCCGGTTGCGCTTGCCGCACTCGCCGAAAAGGCGGATGCCGACGACGCGTGAGTCAGGGCTGATCAGCGACGATTGATGGCGCGCAATCGAAAGGCATCCACTGCTGCAACCACGGCGCATGTCCGATCAACAGCGGTCCGGCCAGCGTCAACAGCGCACAGGCGAGCAGGACGAATCCGGCGGATCGGCGCAATGTGGTGTTCGAGAAAAAACGAAGCAGGCGCGGTGCGCCCCATGAACCGAGCAACATCGCAGGCAAGGTGCCGAATCCAAACGCCGCCATGATCGCCGCTGACGACAAAGGCTCGGCATTGAGCGCGGCGATCAACAGGATCGTATAGACAAGCCCGCATGGCATCCAACCCCAGATCGCACCAAAGGCCATCGCCCTCGGCAGATTCGATACCGGCAACAAGCGGCGACCGAGTGGCGCAAGTTTTGGCCACAACCCTTTGCCAAGCTTGCTGCCGACATCGCGCACGACACCGAGCATGACCAGAGCGGCGAGTAGCAGTGCGGCCGCACTGAGAATGCGCAGGGCGAGGCGAACGCGATCGATGTCGAGTATCGCGATCAAGCTTCCACCGACGCCACCAATCAGCAATCCGGCCAGCGAGTAGGAAACAATCCTGCCGAGTTGATAACCCAGCAGCAATGAACGTCGTGGTCGTCCGTTGGCATCCTTGGCTGTCGCCACGCCCAATGCCATCGAAATGCCGCCGCACATGAGCAGGCAATGACCGCTCGCAAGCAGACCGAGCAACAGTGCGGCAACGATGGTCAGCGAGCCACTCATTTCGGAGCCGCATCCTGTTCTAGCGAAGCATCCTCACTGAGCGGCGTCAGCGCGGGCGTGTCGAGATCATCGAACTGGGCGTGATTGACTGCCCAGAAGAATGCCCAGATGCCGACGCTGAGCAAGACCAGACTGATCGGTATCAACATCAGGATGATGTTCATGCAGTCGCCTCGCTGGCAGGATTGATTGGCATCGTTGTTTTTTTACTCTGTGCGACGCGCCCGCCGATTCGCAGTGAGTTGAGTATGACCATGATCGAGCTGGCCGACATGCCGATGGCCGCGAGCCATGGCGGTACGAAGCCGAGTGCGGCCAATGGCACGACGCTGAGATTGTAGGCGAGTGCCCAATTCAGGTTTTGCTTCAGACGCGCGACCATCTCGTGCGCAATCACCCGAGCCTCGATCAAGCTGTCGATGCGTGCCGAAGAAAGCAGGATGCCGCTGACCGCGTGCGCCATCGCACTGCCATCACCGATCGCAATGGCCACGTCGGCACCGGCAAGCACCGGCGCATCGTTGACGCCATCGCCGATCATTGCAACGACATGACCCTGTCCGCGCAGGGCATGCAGACGCGCCAGCTTGTCGGCCGGATTGGCCGCAGCTGAGAAATGCTTTATGCCAAGTCGTTCGGCCATTGCCGTTACCCGGGCTGGACAATCGCCACTGAGTATTTCGCATTCGATGCCATCCTCCTGCAACGAACGAATCAACGCGACGACACCAGGGCGCGGTTGTTCGCTGACCGTGAAGCGTGCGATTTCGCCGGTGTCATCTGCAAGTATCAGCGCGTCCTCGCTCAAACCATCGGTCGAGGGGAGAAGCGAAAAACTACTGCGACCAAGCCGATAGCGAACGCCATCGATTTGTCCTTCAACTCCGGCGCCATCAATCTGGCGCAGCGATTCGGCGCTGAGCGGCGACGCCGTGACGGCGAGGCGACGCAGGGCGACACCAAGAGGGTGCGTGTTGCCGTGTTCGAGAGCAGCGACGATGCCCAAGGTTCGATCCAGCGAGCCACGTTGAACCGTGACTGCGGCGATATCAAAGCCGGGTTCGCTCAGCGTTCCGGTTTTGTCGAAAACGAAACGATCCGCCTTCGCCAGCGTTTCGAGCGCATCGGCATCGACCACGAGCACGCCACGTTGGGCCAGTACCGCGACCGCACGAGTCAGGGCAGCGGGCACGGCCAGCGCGAACGCGCAAGGACAACTGACGACGAGCACGGAGAGTGCGGCTGGCAGCGCGCGCGAAGGATCAAACCAGGCCCAGGCCAATGCGCTGATCAGAGTCACACACAAGACGCGCACGACAAACTTCGCCGCGCGAACATCCGCAAGGCGGGCGATTTTCGGTCGTTCGCTGGCAGCGCGCGTGACCATCCGAACGATCCCAGCCAGGACCGTATCGGCACCGACGCGCTGCACGCGCAATTCGACGGGGCCATCGATGATCAGGCTTCCGGCAATCAGACTTTGCCCCGCTTCACGCCCGACGGCGCGCGACTCGCCACTGAGCAGCGATTCATCGACGCGGCAATTCGGTCCGATCAATTCGCCGTCAGCCGGAACCGCAGTGCCATTGGCGACGCGCACGATGTCGCCCACCTCAAGTTCGTGGACGGCGACACTCACAAACCCATTGCCCTCGCGCCGATCAGCCAACAGCGGCTGCAAGCGCGCCAGTGCATCGACGACATCGCTGGCACGATGTCGCGCACGCAAGGCGAGATGCCTGCCGACGAGCAGGAACAACACGAACATGCAGACCGAATCGAAATAGATTTCATGGCCGCCGACGAAAACGCCAACGAGGCTCGCCAGATAGATCAGGGCAATCGCCAGAGCGACCGGCGTATCCATCGATAGATGCCGCGTACGCCACTCGCGCCATGCGCCGCGGAAGAACGGTTGCGCCGAATACATCACGACAGGAGTGGCGACGAGAAAACCGAGCCAGCGGAAAAATTCGCGCACGGACGGATCGATACCGTCGAATACACCGGCATACAAGGCGACGGCCATCATCATCGCCTGCATCGTGCCGAGACCGGCGACGACGAGTTGCTTGAGAGCAGCACGCGATTCGCGCTGGCGCTGTGAGTCGATCATGTCGGCGGTCAACGGATGCGGTCGATAACCGAGTCTGGCCAAGGCCGCCAGCACGGTCGACAACGCAAGCTGGGTGGGATCGAAATCCAGTACGACCCGCCGCGCGAGTGCATTGACGCCGACATCGTGAATGCCGGGCATGCCGCGCATCGCGCGCTCGATCAACCACGCGCAGGCCGAACAACGCAGTCCGTCGACGAGCACGATGACTTCAGCGCGATCGGCTGCCGATGTGCGTACATGCAAGCGGCGCAGAGCAGGGCGATCCCAGGCGGCATAGTCATTCTGTTCCGACGTGCGCAAGGCCGGTTCGCTGCGCAGTCGGTAATAGTCACCGAGGCCGAGATGCTCGATCCATTCGGCAGCGGCCTTGCAGCCAGGGCAGCAAACCACAACCTCGTGTGCCTGCACCGTTGCAAGAATGGGCGAGCCCTCGGGATTGGCTTCGCCGCAGTGGAAACACGGTGTCGCGTTCACGACGGAGTTCCGGATCCTTTTGTCGGTTGGGAGGGTTGTGAAGTCGCGGGGTTCAATGGCGGTATCCGGCTTGGGCGCGGAACATCGTTCGGCACGGTCAGATGGACGTCGGGTGTGTGGATCGCCTCGCCGAGCAGGACGAATGTTCCAGTCACACTCGCGCCGAGCAGAAACAGGATCAGCCAGACTTCCGGAACCCGATACCAGGCCATGAACGGTTCGTCTTTCTTCGAAGGATCCATTATTTTTCCGGAGCAAAGAAGTGGGTCTTGCCGCGCGCGACAACGTTGCCGCTGGCATCGACGACGGTGACTGCGATCGGCTTGCGACCTTGGGTGACTCCGCTATCTACTCGCAACGTCAATGGCAGCGAGAACACTTCATTCGGCGCCAGTGTCACCGAGGGACTGCCGAGCATGCGCAACGGGAGATCGGTCTCGGTGTGCAGCGACAAGTGCATGTCGGCATCGGTCTTGTTCGCGAGTTTGACACTGTAGCTGTTCTCGATCGCGCCATGACTGATCGTGCGGAACAGGGCATTGCGATCGTGCAGCACTTCGATGATCACCGCATCACGCGAAGTGACCAGCCAGGCGAATGCGACGATCACGCCAGTCAGGATCGCTGCATAGATCAAGGTGCGCGGACGCAACAGACGTTGCGGTTTTCCGGCCAGCGCATTCTCGGTCGTGTAACGGATCAAGCCGCGTGGATAGTGCATCTTGTCCATCACCGCATCACAGGCATCGATGCATGCGGCACAGGCGATGCACTCGATCTGCAAGCCGTTGCGGATATCGATACCAGTCGGACATACCTGCACGCAGGCGTAGCAATCGATGCAGTCACCGAGCACGCGTTCCTGTCCAGGCAGCAGTGTGCTGTCGAGTGGATTTTCGATGACCAGGGATGCGCTCGCAGGAACAAAGCGTGCCGCTTCGCGCTTGCGGTGACTGCGCGGTTCACCGCGATGCTCGTCGTAGCTGATGATCAAGGTGTCGCGATCAAACATCGCACTCTGAAAGCGTGCATACGGGCACATGTACTTGCACACCTGCTCGCGCAGGAAGCCCGCGTTGCCATAGGTCGCTAAACCGTAGAAGACGATCCAGAAACCTTCCCAACCGCCGACTGAGCCCTGCATCAGGTTCGCGCCGAGTTCACGGATCGGCGTGAAGAAGCCGACAAAGGTAAAGCCGGTCCACAGTGAAAACGTGATCCAGACGAATTGCTTGGCCGATTTGCGCCAGATTTTGTCGAGTGACCACGGCGCCTTGTCCAGGCGCATGCGTGCATTGCGGTCGCCCTCGATCTTGCGCTCGGTCCAGAGGAACACCTCGGTCCACACCGTTTGCGGACACGCATAGCCACACCAGAGTCGCCCAGCCACCGCGGTGAAGAAAAACAAACTCAGTGCGGCGATGATCAGCAGCAAGGTCAGCAGATAAAAATCCTGCGGCCAGAAAGTCATTCCGAACACATGAAAACGTCGCGCCGGCAGATCGAACAGCACGAGCTGCTGACCGCCGATGCTGATCCACGGAAATGCATAGAACATTCCGAGAAGCCAGAACACCGCCGCAATCCGCCAACGCTGGAAGCGGCCATCAATTTCGCGTGGGTAGACCTTGGGTTCCTTGGCGTATAGCGCGTCGGAATTTGATATGACGGCGATGTCGATCTTTTTGGGGGTGGTCATTCGACAGACCCCATCTGATTATTTTTTCCATTCGCACATGCGGTCGACGACCTTGTCGTGAGCAAGATGGTGCGACTCGATTTTTGCACGGACGGGGCACCGAATTTCTCGCTGGGAAGTGCACTTCCCTTTCTGCTCGTCGCCCCTGCACAGGCAGGGGCCCAGTGCCTCTGCTTTTTGCTAAGAGCACGCTCCTTCGTCGCGCGGCATCCCTGCCTTTTTTCACTCGCCTCCGGCGAGCGAGTGTCTTCTCTTTGCATGGCCAAAGAGAAGGCAC
>JBDSPX010000061.1:0-11427 GCA_039930065.1 Dokdonella sp. | reverse complement strand
GCCGCCGGAGTCGGAATAGTGTTCGTGTTCGGTGTGATCCGAATGCCAGCGTTCACTGGCCGCGAACAGGAACCAGTTGCGTACGTCGGTGACCTTGACGGTCCAGCGTCGATCCTGCTCGGACAATCCATCGCGGCCGCGAAAGCGATCGATGATGGTCTTGACCTGAAGAAACTTGGCTTCCGAATATTGAGCATCGTCGGAGCCCGTGACTGCGCCCTCGGTGCAGGCGCGCAGCTCTTGCTGGAAATCGCGAATCTCTGCATCCGGGCTGGCTTGCGATTCCAGAACGATATAGCGGCCTGGGTTGTAGTCGATTTCGCCGAGCGACTTGTTGATGTGGGCGATGCGCTCCTTGATCATTTCACGTTCACGAGCGAGTTGTGCGTTGAAGTTGGCGATCTCGTTGATCGTGTTGACGTTGAGCAATTCCTTGAAGCGGGCGAGGAAGCGCGGCAAGTCATCATGGTTCAACTGGGCGAGCAGGTTTGCATACTCAAAGCCTGAGTCAAGGCTGGCATCGAATTCGGCGGTCTCCAGTTTGAACGACTCGTTGAATGCCGCCATCGCCTTGATGATTTTCTCACTCAGGCGTTCGAGCTTTTTCTGCTCAGAATCGATTCGATCCTGCAGCCACTTGCGTACATCCTGTTCGCGGTTGTCGCAGGATTCCACACTCAGTTGATGTTCGCCGAGTGCCTCGTGGCACATCGTTTCAAGTGTCGAAGTCAGGGCCTCGTCCAGAGTCGCGGTTTGCAGCAGCATTTCGGTTTGCTCGCGCAGATCTTCTGCATCCGAGCGGCGCTGTTCAATCTTGGCGCGCCGCTCACGTGCAGTCTGCAAGGCGTCGCTGGTTTCCTTCTGCGTGGTCTGCAGTTGGCGCAGACGCTCATTCAATTGCTTGAGCACATCCGAACTGGCCTCAAGCCGCGCACGCTCGTCGACGAGCTGGGCGATTTCGCTGGCGATACTGGCCCAATCCATTTCAACGAACGCGGTGAACTCATCAAGCCGTGCCAGTGCATCGAGGTGCTGATCGAGTGACTTTCGCTCATTCTGTATTTTCGCGATCTCGGCACCGATTTCGCCAAGCCGATTTTCAAGCTGGCCGCGCCTTTCTTCGAGTGTGGCGATCTTGGCGCTGTTCGACCAACCCAGCACATAGCGACTGCGGTCATCAATGTGGTGGCGATCATCTTTCTCATGACGACCGTTCGGATCCTTGATTTGCCCGGCCAACGTGATCGCACGTGTCTCGCGCCGAAACTGCTCCTGGTTCGCGCAACAGGCTACATCGAATCGATGAGCCAGTTCGGATTCGAGCCAGTCATAACAGACTGAATCGGGTTTGATGGAAACCTTTCGCACCAACGAGTCGCGATGCAGATCCGGCAACGCCTTGAGCTTGCGTTCGCGGAGTTGGAAGTAGACCAGGCGTCCGCGAAGGTGCGCGCGATCGACCCATTCGACGACCGCCTTGTAGTGTGCATCGGGTACCAGCAGGCTCAAGGCGAAGCCATGCAGCAGACGTTCGGCCGCACCTTCCCAGTCTCGCTCATCTTCGTGGATCTGCAACAACTCGCCGGCGAATGGCATGTCTTCGATATCGAGATCAAGGGCGCTGCAAAGTGCTTCGCGAATGCGGATCTGGCGATCATCGATATTGCTGCGTCGGCGTTTGAGGCTGTCAATCTCGGCGCTCAGTTGCTCGTGTTCCTGTTTTCCCTGATGCAGGCCCACGCTGTGTTCGGTGAGCGCATTCTGCAGATCGGCCTCGCGGCTGCGCGCATGTTCGCGCAAGGCGGCAAAGCCATCACGTTGCTTGAAGAAGCTCGAATCATCCGTTGCGCTCGGCTGTTCGAGTATCGCGACCAATTCAGCGTAGCGACTCGCCTTGACCTTGCGTGCATCGCGAGTGAGTTCCTTGCTGCGTATTTCAGCGGCGAGGCGTTCCAGTCGATCGCCACCATTGGCGCTGATAGCCTGTTTCAACTCGTCGGTCTGGCGCAGCTGATCGTCATGGGTTTGCGCATGGCGCTGCACGTGCGCATCGAACTTTTGCCACTCCTCACCAAGCAGTCCAACGCGTTTGTCGAGCAGATCGAGTTTGAGCCCGGCAAAATGGGCGCGCAGACTTTCACGGCAATTGCGCAGGGTTTCCACCTCGGCGATCTGCCGGGCATGCCGATCACAATCAGCCACCAGCGGAATCAGCATCTCGACTTTTTGTCGCGCCTTGAGCACGGCCTGGTGGGCGCGATTGAGATCATCGAAGTGGCCGATCAAGGCATGGATGCGCGCGCCGACCTCGAAAGGTTCGAGCATGTGGCTGCGTACGAAATCGGTGAGATTGCCGACCGACTTCATCGAAACAGTTTGGTGGAACAACTCCAGAGCCTGATCATTTTCGATGCCGAAGCGGCGACGGAACCAGGCCGCATACGGTGGAAAGCTATCGTTGATTTCGGCACCGGTTTGTCGGAGTTTTCGGCGCAACAAGTTGAGGTCGGAGCCGAAGTCGGCAAAGTCGCCGGCGATCGACATGTCGCGCTCGGCACCAAGATAGAAACGCGCCGGTTGCCCTTGTGCTTCCTTCATCCAGAAAACCTGGGCGAGGCTTACGGTTTGATCGTAGCCTGCGTTGTGGAAGACGCCAAGAATCACCGAATAGCTGGTCTGTTCGCGCAGTGAAACCGGCTTGGCTGCGCCGGTAACTTCATTGCGCTCGGATTTGAAGTGGCCGAGTACATAGGAGCGCAAGCTGCGCTCCTTGGCGTCGGCACCGGCCGCCTTGTTGTAGGCAACGCGATTGGCTGGAACAAGAAGGGTGGTGATGGCGTCGACCAGGGTCGATTTCCCCGAACCGATATCACCGGTCAGCAGCGCATTGCGGCCATCCAGTTGCAGCGTCCAGACGCGGCTGTCAAAAGTGCCCCAGTTGAATACTTCCAGACGACTCAGCCGGAAACCCGAGAGGGCATCGTCGGCGAGAAATTCGAGGCCCATGGTTTGAACATCGTTCATGGCTTGATCGCGGCTTTGTCCGACGAGGCGTCGACGATGTGGTTCTGGTAACCCGCAAGTCGCGAATCGAATTCGGCCAGCCACTGCGCATCGACAAAGGCCTTGAGAATGCGGCGAACCTCGTAGCTGGCCGGGTTCGCCGATGCGCCTGCGGTTGATTTGAGTTTGTGCAGAAATCCCAACTCGACCACCTTGTTGATCGTGGTTTCAATCTGATCGATCAGACGTGCCTCGTTCGAACCATCGGGAAGGAACACACGTACGAGTTCGACCATGTCCTCGCGACTCAACACGAGTCGCGTATCGCCGCCACCGGCGTCGAACTCGGCCAGCTTCTTGCGCAGCAAGGCAAGCAGCAGACTCACTGGAAACGACAGCGGTCGTCGTGCCACGAGTCGCGGCAGAGGCGGAGAGGTTTTTTCTTCGTCTTGTTCTGGTCGGCTTTTCAAGAAGGCGTAGCCCTCCGCCTCATCAAGGATCAGATCGAGATTGAGTACACCAACAAAGTCACGGACTCGCGCTTGCAGATTGAGCAACACCGCCCATTGGCGCTCGTCGCCATCGCGATAAAGCACACTCTTCAGCAGGCCGATCAACACGGTTGACAGATCGGCCGCAGGTGCGTCGGGTGATGGTCTTTCGTTGGCGGAATCTTGCATCGGATCTGTCGTCTTCATCGCGTGAAAATCAATCGAGGCAGGCGCGCGCTTCGGGTCAGCGGTCTGCCGTCTTCAGCGATAACCTGCCAGCGTACAGGCTCAAGGGTGTCTTCATCGACCACGGTGGCAAACGAGTCGCTGCCGAGTTGCAGATAGGCGACCAGTTCGGCCAGTCCTTGCTCCAGCGGTTGCATCTCGATCAGTTCGGCCAAGGTGATTTGTGCGCGATTTTGCAGGGTATGGCGGATATGTCGGGTCAGGCGCAGCTTGTCGACGACGACCTGATCAAACAAGGTTGCCGGATCGATATTCTCGTCGCCCGCGAGCAGTTCAACGTTCGCGATCATGGGTTTGCTCGCTGGCTTGAACAAAGGGCGCTCCATGCTCAAGGCGACGTCGGCGGCCGGTTCAGCAATTTCCATCACGACGCCACCGGGTTGTGCCTCGCGCAGTCCCAGCGCCTTGCTCTCGATGCCATGCAGAATATCCATGATGCGACGGTTCTCCAGCCAGGCCTGATCATCGAGAAAGCGCCGCAACTGCTGCGACAACTGGGCGACGGTGCGCTGGGTATGCTCGCCGGCTTCCATCCAGTCGTAGTGGACGCGCCGGGTGCGCGCATCGGGCTCGAGATCGGCAATGGCGGGCAGGGCCAGCACGCGATCGAGCAGTTGTGTCAATTCATCCTGACGACGACTCGACAACAGGAAATCCCAGAACGCGCGGAAGCTGCGACCCTGATCGGAATCGGCAATCGAATCACGCTCGCCCATGATTTCCTCAAGCAGCGCGCCCTTGCTGCCCTCCCACAAGGCAATGCGCTCACGCACGCGCCGATCGAGCTGGCGGAAATTGTATTCAACCTCGCGGAAGTCGGTCAGCAACTCACGCGCACCCTGCATGAATTGCTGGAAGCGATCTTTCAACGCGGTGTCATCGAGCAAGGGCAGGTCGCCTGATTGCACGCGAGCAATCTCGGCGTCGATCTCCTCACGTTTGCGCTTGAGCTCGGCGATGCGCTTTTCCGGATCCGCCTCGCTGCCCTCGCTCATCTGCTTGAGCAGATCAAACAAGGTCAGCAGACGCGATTCGGTGCCGACAAACTGGCGTGCGCCCAACTGCACCAACCAGGCAATCGCTTTCTCGGTCGCCGGAGTCAGATCAAACTGCGCCTCATCGGTGCCTTCGCGATAGAACTTGCGCAACCAGCCTTTGTCCGCAGCGGCCCAATCGTTCAGATACTCCATCGCAGATTTTGGAAATGCCTTCTCACCCATTGACTGACGCAAGGCGAACAACGCATCTTCCAGCGCTTCAGCAAGATCCGCTGCCGCCATCACCCGCACGTTCGGCGCGACAAACACCCGCTCAAGAAAGCTCGCCACCAAGGGTGCATGATCCGAACGCAGCAAACGCCACGCCGGGTTGTGCAAGCGAAGCGAATCGAGAGTGGCATAATCAAGGGGCATGGCGTGTCGGCAGGTGGGACAGGGGCAAAGAAAAATCGAGCGGTTCGCGGATGTGAGCAGTGGTATCTCGTTTTGCCGCAGTTTCTAGCCATTGTCGCCAAGCAGGCCCTTCAATCGCAATGCGTGCACCGCGCGTCAGGCTTGGGAGTCCACGCTCCACCAACGGTGGCGCGCTGACGCGCAGCAAACATGGGTGCGAATTCGTGGGCCCGGCGGTTGCCTTTCCTTCACCCTCCGGGAGAAGGTGCCGAAGGCGGATGAGGGTTCGGGCTAGCGGGGAATCTGCGCTCCGTGCGTACCCTCGGCGACTGATCCCTGCGTAGCTCTCGACCGCATGTTCCCGACGCGGTTCTACCGCATCCATCCATGGATGCGTACCTTCTGCATCGATGCAGTCGTCATCCGGCCATTGGCCACCGTGGCAGCTGGCTGCGCTCCTTTCTAATCAATGGGTTACGCCCTTTTAGATGGGAAATACTCGAGCGCAGACAATTCATCTGCATTGGAATGACAATGCAATCGCATTATTATGCTGAATGTCCGCCTCATTCTTCGGAGATCGCCATGCCCGTGAACTTCGAGGTCGAATCTACGCTGACCGATCGCTACCAGACCACGGTGCCGGAGACCGTTCGACGCGCCCTTCGGCTTGGCAAGCGGGACAAGATTCATTACGCGATTCGTCCGAGCGGCGAGGTGGTGCTGACCCGTGTCGAGGACTCTGCGGGAGACGACCCCGTGCTCGGACTGTTCCTTGTCTTCCTGGCTCGCGACATGGCCAACCATCCGGAACGCTTGCAGGCCATTGATGCCAGCTTCGTACAGCGGCTTCAGGTTTTGACAGACGGGGTAGGCGTCGATCTCGGCAGCGCGTTGTCGGCAGACGATGAGTGAGCGCAGGCAAACCCTCGCCCTTGGTTATTCACAACTGGACGATCTTTGCCAACCCGCTGTTTCTGGCGCAGATTGAAGCGTTGGCTCAGCAGGTCGAAATGTTGAAGCAGAAAGATGCGGTCGGGTACGTGAAGAAAAACGCCAGCAAACGACTGGCGGCGATCACCAGGCTGGCATTCGATGTCATTCCACAAGATCCGATGAGAACGGAATACCGACAATGCGGCACCCTTGGCAACGATCACAAGCATTGGTTGCGGGCGAAATTCTTCCAGCAGTACCGCCTGTTCTTCCGCTACCACGCTCAAACCAGGGTAATCGTGTTCGCGTGGGTCAACGACGAAGAAACCAAGCGCGCGTACGAGAGCGGCGACGACGCCTACCGGATATTCCGCAAGATGCTGGAAAGCGGCCATCCTCCCGATGACTGGAGCGATTTGCTGGCCGAAGCTCTGGCCCATGGGCAGCGCTTGCAACAATTTGCTACTGGCTTGTTGCCCTAGGCTTTGGTGCCTTGGCGAGGAGCGTCGCTCGCGCGAACGTTATCCTCTTAATCAGGTTGCCAGTGTCCGCTTGCCCGCAGGAGAGCTCTGGGGCGAGCTCGATCAGGCTGAACGGCATGCCCTTGTGATGTTTGACGATGGCTTGCTTGCCGATCCAGTTCAACGTTGGCATTCAGCCCATTCCCTCGGATCGTGCGCGATGGAGATGAACTACCACTACGTAGTACTTCAATCCTGCGCCGATCCTGCAAGCGGTTTTCCAAATGGAAAAGCTGAAACCTGGGCGCCCTAGCCATTCCCGTGCGTGGCCGGCTTGCATCAGCGCACGATCGAAAACGCGATCTCTTCGCCGGCGCGCAGGGGCACAATACGGTCGGCGCCAAACGGCAATTCCTTCGGAACATGCTGAGCGCACCTCTCCAGGACAATTCGATCCGAATTTCGTGGCAGTCCGTAAAAGTTGGGGCCGTGGTGGCTGGCGAATGCTTCCAGTCGGTCGAGTCGACCGACTGAGTCGAAGGCTTCGGCATAGAGTTCGATCGCGTTGTGTGCGGTATAGATGCCGGCACAACCGCATCCCGACTCTTTGGCATGCCGAGAATGGGGCGCGCTGTCCGTGCCGAGAAAGAATCGCGGATTGCCTCCGGTTGCTGCTTCCAGCAAGGCCTTTCGGTGGATCTCCCGCTTCAGCACGGGCAGGCAGTAGTGATGAGGTCGAATGCCGCCGGCGAACAGGTGATTGCGGTTGAGCAGCAAGTGATGCGCGGTGATCGTCGCCGCAATGCGAGCGGGGCTTTGTTCAACAAACGCCACGGCGTCGCGGGTAGTGATGTGTTCGAGGACGACGCGTAGTTCAGGAAACTCATGCAGCGTTGGCTTGAGCTGGGTTTCAATGAAGATGTGTTCGCGATCGAATATGTCGGTAGTGGGATCGGTGACTTCGCCGTGCATCAGCAATGGCAAATCATGCTTGGCCATGGCTGCAAGCGTTGCTTTGCATCGCGACAGATCACGCACGCCCGCATCCGAATGCGTGGTCGCGCCAGCTGGGTAATACTTTACCGCGTGGATGAAACCGCTGGCCTTGGCCTCGGCAATGTCCGCGGGAGTTGTCGCTTCGGTCAAGTACAACGTCATCAGTGGTTCGAAGTGCAGATCTTTCGGCAATGCGGCGAGGATCCGCTCCCGATAGGCGCAAGCCAGTTCAACATTGGTGACCGGTGGCACGAGATTCGGCATGACGATCGCGCGGGCAAATTGACGTGCGGTATCGGGCAGCACGGCTGCCAAAGCGGCACCGTCGCGCAGATGCAGGTGCCAGTCATCCGGGCGGGTGATTGATAATTGGTCGGGCTGTGTTGGCACCTGTCGCTTCCTTCGTTCGGGTTTGCGAATGCTGATGTTTCGCGGCTGGTCTGGCTGCGGGGATGATCGGTAATCCCACTTGGTGTTGCAACAGACTGAATCCCAGTGAGCGACGAAACTTCTCCGATTTCGGGGCGATTCCACGCAGCAGCAAAAAAAAGGCCCGACTGCGGTAGCGTCTTTGCTTTGTATTGCGGAGGCGGCGGGAGCTCAACCCGCGTCCATTCATTGCGTCAAGCGGGTGGCTCGTTTGTTGTCTCACCGATTGAAGTAGGGCCTATCAGTCGCCGAATCGTCAGTGCGCAGCGTTGTTCGATCAAGGCAATGATTTTTTCAATCAGCGGACTGTCCGCAAATCCGCTCTTGGGATCGGACTGCAAGCTTCGCGCGGTTGTTGGCAGCGACGTTGCCAACTCCAGAACGCGTCTTCTGGTCAGCGCCTTGGTAAGTCCTGCGTGTTCTGCAAATTGATCCCAGTGTCTGGCCTGGATTTCACTGAATTTGTATTTGCTGCCGATCTTCATGGCCATCTTCGGCGTCAGCGTCGGATACACCGCAGTCGACAGCAGGTCGTAGGGTGGTGCCAGGATCGGGGAGTCGCCCGAGTAGAGCAGGGAGAAATTCTTCGCGTGCGCATCGTGATTGCCGATCAAACCGTTGAAGATCACCAGATCGAGCAAGCGCAATATCTGCGGTGCGCTCGGGCGTGTGACACGGCGTACCAGTTCGAAGCATTGCGACAGATCCGGCCCACCCTCGTTCTGGTACTTCATTTCAGGCACCACGCCGAGGGATTGGCAGAAATCCTCTTGATGAAGACGTTGTCTGCGACCATTGGCATCTGCAAAACGGTCGTAACGCTCGACCATCAAGAACGTCCGATTCAAGACCGATTGGATTCTCGCCTTCGCAGGCTTGAGTTGAATAACCTCGGCCAGCGCCATGCAAAACCCTTCGTTCGAAACGCTGTCTTCAACCGAATGAATGGATGGTTTCAGAATGTGTGAGCTGGGCATGCCATTGCGAGGCAGGCCGATACGAGCACCATCAAAAACTACCGGCAACTTGTCTTGTGCGCCGGCCAGGGAAAGCCGCAAGCCGTCCTCGCCGGCCAGCATCGGTCGACGCGGCAGTTCATCCAGAATGGCGACGACATCTCCATCGCCCAGCCATTGAACATCGCCATGTTGGCTGGTGGCCGCCAAGGTCTGACCTGACTCCAGAAACGTTACCGCGCCGGCACACTCACCTCCAATGTGGTCCAGCAGTGCAAAGTCGTTCTGGTTTGATACTTGAAACTGTTGTGCAATCAGGCGGCGCATCTGCCCTTCTGGCAGCAACCCGGCAAAAAATGGACGGGTTTCACGATCATCGAATGTAGCTGTTCGCAAAGGCAGCGAGGTGGACAGTGCGACGGCATTTTGCCTGGACAGCCAATCTGATGCGTAGCGAAAATTTAGTCGTCCTTCGACCAACGCCAAGCTGCCGACATGATCAGCAAACAGCCAAACCTCCAATTCATTGGCCATGGTCGTTGGCTTCGTGTTGGTTGTTGTTGGCAGCAGTCGGCAATCCGCTCAGTTTGAGTTCTCCGCCAAGTGCATCGATGACGCGCAGAACGTGTTGCAGTCGCACGGTCGGCTTGCCCGCTTCAAGATCGACGATGAAACGCACGCCAACGCCGGCTGCCAGGGCCAGCTGAGGTTGGGTCAGTTCGAGGCGCTTGCGTGCAGTGCGAAGGGCATCGCCAAGTTGTTGGGGTGATCGTATGGACGCCATGACATTTCAGTTTCCCGTTCGGGAAATTATCGATCAAAACATGTTGTCTTGCAAGAATTATTTCCTGATCGGGAAATATTACTTGATCAAACGATGCTATGTCGTAAATGTCCTGATCGGGAATGGAGTAACCGGCGTCGCATTTGTCTGCGTGGCAGGAGTTGAACCCGCGCCCGAAGGCGATTTGGCAACGAAATCAAACCGTCCAATGTCGTGAATATCGCGCGCTATCTCCGCAAGACAAGCGGCGAATTTATGGCAAGTGCAGAGGAAGTGGTCCATAATCACCGCATGAATAGCGGAGATTATCGATTCATCTGGCAACTCGACAAATGGCCGAACTGGCAATTCGATTTGGCGGCGCTCGCTCAGCCGATGGCCGAAGTTAGCCGAACCCAAGGGCTCTTGATCGGGCGTCTGGCCGATATTGGCATGACATTGCGAGATCAGGCGAGTCTCGTAACGCTGACGGAAGAGGTCGTAAAAACCAGTGAGATCGAGGGCGAGTTCCTAAATGTCGAATCCGTTCGCTCATCCATTTCTCGCCGTCTGGGTGTCGACATAGGTGCTTTGGCGCCGGTGGATCGTCATGTCGAAGGCGTGGTCGAGATGGTGCTTGATGCGACCATGAATTGTGATGAGAAATTATCGCCGGAGCGTCTATTCGCTTGGCATGCCGCATTGTTCCCGACGGGATATTCCGGCCTGTCAAAGCTCAAGGTTGGCGCATGGCGTGATGACGCAAACGGGCCGATGCAAGTGGTGTCGGGCCCGGTTGGTCGTCAACGAGTCCATTTCGAAGCACCGCCGGCGGATCGACTTGAGGTTGAAATGAACCGATTTATCGATTGGGTCAACGCGGCATCCGATATGCCCGCACTGATCAAAGCCGGTCTTGGACATCTGTGGTTTGTCACCGTGCATCCATTTGACGATGGCAACGGCAGGATTGCCCGAGCGGTTGGTGATCTTCTACTGGCGCGCGCTGATGGCAGTCTGCAACGGTTCTACAGTCTGTCGGCGCAGATTCAGCGCGAGCGAAATGCTTACTACGAGATTCTCGAACGCACCCAGAAAATCCTGCCGGAGCAACTCGCTCGGGCAAGCAACACGGTCGAGGGGGCTGGCAGTGATGCCATGGACGTCACCGAATGGTTGGCCTGGTTTCTTGATGCCTTGAATCGCGCGGTCAAGTTGGCGCAGGTCACCCTCAATGCGGTGCTGGTCAAGGCGAAATTCTGGCAGCGCTGGGCAACTACCCCAATGAACGATCGTCAGGTGAAGCTGCTCAACAAGTTGCTTGATGGTCTTGACAGCAAACTCACGACGGGAAAATGGGCCGCCATCGCCAAGTGTTCGCCAGACACTGCATTGCGCGATATCACTGATTTGTTGGCGCGTGGCGTGTTGCGAAAAGCGGACGCTGGAGGACGCAGTACGCATTATGAGTTGAGTGATCAGGGCGAGTAGAGGTGGATGTTGAGGCATATTGGGACAAAGGCATCGCGGCTGAAGCCAGCTCCTACAAATCGGAGAGGATTGAAGGCGCTGCCAGCGCAGTCGAACCCTGCGGTTCGCCTCCAGCACTTTGAGTCCATACAATCGAGTAGGGCCACCTTGCGGCGGCCCTATTTGTTTGTATGGTGGAGGTGGCGGGAGTCGAACCCGCGTCCGAAGGCGATTGACGCCCAGTACTACATGCTTAGCTCACTGTTCGATCTCGTCTTCCGGCAG
>JBDSPX010000060.1:0-2764 GCA_039930065.1 Dokdonella sp. | reverse complement strand
ATGCTGCGATTGCCAGACTGAATCGCGACTGAAATGATCCTGAATGTTCAGCGCGGTTGCAGTTCGTAACATTGATGAATACGTGAATTTCTCGTGAAGTCGAACGGAATACTCGCCGCGCTGATATCGCGCACGTCGAATTGCTCGGCTATTTCGGCATCGAGCTTGAAGCGGCGGTAGTTGTTCGAAAATACGATCGTGCCGCCGAAGGCAAGGCGCTCGGAACACAGGGCAAGAAGTCTTGCATGTTCTTTTTGAACATCAAAATCAGCCGCGCGCTTGGAGTTCGAGAATGTTGGCGGATCGACGAAGATCAGATCGTACTCACCAGAATCGTGCGCAAGCCATTGCAGGCAATCCGCCTGGATCAGTTGATGCGAAGTTCCGCTGAAGCCATTCAAAGCGAGATTCCTCGCCGCCCAATCGAGATAGGTGGCTGACAGATCAATACTCGTAGTCGTGCGTGCGCCGCCCGACGCCGCGTACACGCTCGCTGTCGCCGTGTAGCAGAACAGATTGAGGAACCGCGTTCCGCGTGCCGCTTCGCGCAGACGTGCGCGCACCGGGCGGTGATCGAGGAAGAGACCGGTATCCAGATAGTCGTGCAGATTGACGCGAAATTTGAGGCCGCCTTCCTCAACGATCAGGAAACTCGAGCGCTGATCCATGCGACCGTACTTGCCGCCCCCTTTGGCTTTGTATCGAGTTTTCACCGCGATTCGATCGCGTGGCAACTCGAATGCCTCTCCGGCCCCACGCACGAGTTCCGCAAGACGGGCAGACGCGACATGCTCTGGAATTTCTTTGGGCGCCGCGTATTCCTGCACATGCAGCCAGGTCGATGCGGGTTTATCCGGCCGAGATTCCTCACGCCCGGTGTAGACATCGATGGCCGCCGAATACTCGGGAATATCGGCATCGTAAACGCGCCAGCAATGCACTTCCTCGCGATCAAGGCGCTTGCGCAGATGCTTGATGTTCTTGCGCAATCGATTGGCCACCGCCTCGGCGCCGGGCGTCATCGGGCGCTCCTCGACCACACGCGGCGCGGCAGCACCACCGATATCGAATAAAAGGAAACGGCACTCCAACGCACCGTTGTAGAGCGCATAGCGCTTGTGTGCACGCAGGCCGATGGCGCGACCGAGATCCTCATCGGAAGTGATCACGGCAAGACGCCAGCCGTCGAATTCTTCGCGAGCTTTGTCGCCGATCGCGCGATAGGTCGGTGCCAGCGCATCGTGTTGGCCAATACGTTCGCCATACGGCGGATTGCAGATCAGCAAGCCTGACTGGCTTGAATCGGTCGGTCGTTTCAAATGTTCGACCGATTGGCGCTCAAAGCGCGTGAAGCCGATCACTCCAGCCTGCTGCGCGTTGCGCTTGGCCTGGTTGAGGACATTGGGGTCCTCGTCATCACCGAAGAATGCGGCCGGCAAGGCGCGCAAACCGGTTTCTGAACGCGTCGTCGCTTCAGACTTCAAACCGTCCCAAGCCACGGTGTCGTGACCGAGCCAGCCGAGAAAACCGAAATAGCTGCGACGAATTCCAGGCGCGACGTCAGCGGCCATCAGCGCCGCTTCAATCACCAGCGTTCCGGAACCGCACATGGGATCGACCAGCGCCCCACCCGCCTTGAAGATCTCGGGCCAGCCAGCGCGCAGCAACATCGCACAAGCGAGGTTTTCCTTCAGCGGCGCTTCGCCTTGGCCGACGCGGTAGCCACGCCGATGCAGCGGCGTTCCGGACAGATCGAGCGACAACAGCGCACGATCCTTGCGCAGCAAAAGGTTCAGCCGTATCGACGGCTGTTCGAGATCGACACTGGGGCGGTTGCCGTTGCGATCACGGAATTGATCAACGACTGCATCCTTGACCTTCTGCGCCAGATATCGCGTGTGGCGAAGCAAGCTGGCATTGCTGACGGCATCAACAGCCAGCGTGCCCTCCTCGGTTAGATGCTCGGACCAGTCGATCGCCTGCACGCCATCGTAGAGCGCCTGCTCATCGGCTGCGGCAAATTCGCTGAGTGGCATCAGCACGCGACTGGCCAGGCGCGACCACAAGCAGGCACGATAGGCATCGACGAGCTCGCCACTGAAATGCACGCCGGACAGCGCCTCATGCACTTCGCTGGCGCCGAGCGCGACCAACTCATCGCGCAGCAGGTATTCGAGTCCTTTCGGACAGGTGGCAAAAAACTGCTTCATCAGGCGTCCAGTGTGCGCAAAAGCTGGCGGAATGCTTGCGCGCAATAATCGACATGCGCGCCGAGTCGATGGTCGTCATCGACCAGATGCAAGGTGTCGCCGCGCTCGCGGGCAAACTCGATCACGGCATTGACCGGACACAAGTCATCGCGCCAGCCATGCACGAGGACGGTTGGAACCGTTGCTGCCTTGTAGTCGTAGTCATAGCCCTCGACACCGACTGGCAAGGCCATCAGAAACAAGGCCGCGCACTCGCGCTGCATTGAAGCAAAACCCGAAATGAAAGCACCCATGCTCGAACCGGCAAAGATAATCCGACCGGTCGCCGGAGCGGCGGCTATCGCGCGCTTCGTGCGCGCCGTGATCGCCTTGACATCGCGACTGATATCCAGCTCCCGATAGTCGGGGCGAATACTGGACCAACCGAGCTCATCCGCAACCTGGGCGAGCGCTGTGACCTTGGTCGCGTCAGGCCCGCTTTCGAGGCCATGGGAAAGAATGATGGTTCCTTTCACGAATGCGGCTCCGTCAAAACGCGCGATGCTAACACCAAC
>JBDSPX010000059.1:0-6251 GCA_039930065.1 Dokdonella sp. | reverse complement strand
TTCAAGGTCGGCACCGGCACGGGCTGCACGCATTCAACGATCCAGGCGGCAGTAAATGCAGCGAACGCGAATCCGGGCCGCGACTCCATCATCATTACGCGCAGTCTGAGTTATACGGCGCAGGCGGTGAAGATCCAACAAGCGCAATCGCTGACGCTCGCGGGTGGCTATGCGACGTGCGCGGACAGCGCTCCCTCCGGCGAGCGCACCATCGTCAGCGGCAATGGCGGATCGGCGGACTCGGTTTTCACCGTCGAATCGGGCGACGCTGAAGAGATCCTGTTCAACAATCTGTTGATCCGGGATGGTGATGAATCCATCGACTACTATGGCGGCGGCATTGACTTCACCGGCAGCGGCACGCTGACGCTGAGCAATGTGACCCTGACCCAGAACGAGGCGGGCTACGGCGGCGGCTTGTCGGCCCGCGGCACCGGCCCCGATGCCACCGTTCGGTTGAGGGAAGAGACCATCATCAACAACAACCTTGCAACGCAGGACGGTGGCGGCGTGCATCTGCGCGGCACCGTTAAGCTCTATGCGCTGGAACCCTTCACCGCAATCTGGCTCAACCGTGCTACCGGACTGGCGAATGTTCCGATCGGCACCTATCACGGTTACGGCGGTGGCATGGCAGTGGTGGCGCCGGCCAAGGCCTATATCGGTTCGAACGGCTACAGCCTGGGGACGATCTATGGCAATACGGCGCGTGCTGGCGGCGGCATTGCTGCGCTTGCTGATTCGAGCTTTGGCTACGGTTTGGTATATTTGTTTACAATCGACCCTACCAAGCCGCAGAAGGTCAATGGCAATCGCGCAACCGATGTTGGCGGCGCATTTTATGTGGACGCAAACACAGACTATTCGGAAGGCGCAATTCTTCTGTGGGATACGACAGTCGAGAACAATTCGGCGCCGATTGGCTCGATCGCTTTTCTTGCCAGTGCCTCGTCCGCTGGTTTAGCAAATAGCGGCGTTTTCAATATGAATGGATCCCTCCAAACCGCCGGAGTGTTCAATCGTCCGGGAGCGAGCGTTGCCTGCAATCCAGGCGTTGCCTGCAGTGTGGCCAGGAATAATCGTAGCGAAGATGCAGCGGGTAATCCGACCAACGGCGCGCTGATTCACGGCACCGAAGATGCGTATTCCTTCATCGGAAACTATCGATTCACCGGAAACAGTGCGCGCAGCATGCTCGATCTCGCGAGTGCAGACGGTGTGAAAGTCTCCAACACCTTGATCGACAACAACACCTTCACGGCGGCAGTTTTGCAGTTTCCAGCGGACGATCCCGAAGTCGAGCTCAACCACCTGACCATTGTCGACAACAGCATCGGCGGCGCTGGTGTGATCGCTCATCGGGGTCATGTCGCCCTCAACCGCAGCATCATCTGGCAGCCCGGCAAGAAGGTGCGCGATACCGCGGCATCCAGCGGTACTTTCGATGGCAGCTATGTGATTGCCAACGAGACGGCGAGCATTCCAGCAGTTGCCAATTCCTATTTCCCTTTCGGCCCGGCTTTCATGAATCCGACGTTGAAGGATTACCGCGTGCGCGCCGGCTCATCTGCTGTCGACAAGGTGGCTTACGACGCCGCGCTTGATGGCACGCTGGATGTGGATGGTCTGCCGCGCTCGGTCAATTTGCCTTTGGTACCGGGCGACAATAATTTCGTGGTCGACCTCGGCGCCTACGAGCGCCAGTCGATAGACAACATCATGGTCAACGATTCATTCAATTCCGATTTGAGTCAGTGGACGCTGCCCATTCCGAGTCTCGTCAGTCGGGATTCCAGCAATGGCAGCGGCCCCAGCGGCTCGGGTTCATTGAGGGTGCTCGGTAACGTTTCGGGTACGTCCGCGAGTGTGACGGTCGCGAAGCAGTGTCAGGTGCTGCCGGGTCCCAGTCTCTACAAGGTGACTGGCTGGGGTCGCTCGCCCGGCGCCAGCAACCTGTTTCCCGGAGACGGTTTGCGCGTCCACTGGAAAGTGTTCACACCCACCTTCCCGGCTTACGGATGCACGGGCATGGTCATCAACGAAGGCGATGTCGTGATTCCAGCCACTACCAGCTGGCTGATATCCCCCGCAGCAGGCCAGTTCGCCATTTCCGTGGACGACTATTTCTTGAACGCCGCGGTCGAAATATCATTGGTGGCGGTAGATGTCGACCCGCCTAATCTGCAAGGTTTCCGCAACTTCAACGTCGCCTTCGACGGCATCACTCTCGAAGCGAACAACGACGTGATCTTCGCGGATGGCTTTGACGATTGAATCGCAAAAGGAAGTCCCGCCCTCTCTGAGTGATGCTGGCCGTTCGACCAGCAATGCGGCTGAGCCGCGATAGCGCTCGCGTCTGCCAGCAAGTGCTTGATCGAAGCGCCTTGCTTCGCGATGTCCAAACCCTGCGAGTACGCCTCGCAGGGTTTTCTCGCACTAATGAAATTAACTTGCTATTGCGAAATATCCCTTTTGCAGATTGACTTCATAGCGCTGGTGGTAGTTGCTTTCTGTGAGGCTGTTGTTGCGATGACTCCCACCGCCATCGCGACCGCGTGATGCGCATCGTGCATCGTCAATCCAGCGGCCGCTTGATCACAAATCACCGCTTCGCTGGTTACGTCCCATGCCGCAGGGTTTGCCTGTACGACTCCGTGCGGAAAGTCGTTGCGGCTGCACGAGCTTTAAATTCTGCAAGCCCATCTTGTAACCGATACGCTCGAAAACGGTAGCGGGAAGGGAAACATTCAGGGCTGATGGGCCTGGTGTTGAGGGATCCGAGCGACGGGCGCGTATCGGCAACAGGCGGGACGCAGCTAAATTCGCCGGAATTGCAGCCCGCTCCTTCGCTTTGCTCGTAGTTCGAACTTGGCAGAGGAAATTGGGAATTTCCGCTTCAATGCCCGGATTTTTGCCGTTTTCACTCGTTTTTGACGTTTCACAGCCGGTTTCCGGCACCGTCCATGGGGCGCTCGAATGTCAACTTTCAGACGGCGAGTTGGCTGCAGCCCGGGTTTCCCTTACATTAAGTGGGTTGGTAGGCGTGTGTTCCATCCATTCATTCATCAAGCGGGGAAAAATATGGCAACGAAGAAAGCAACCAAGGTCAAGGCAGCTCCGAAGGCAGCAGCGACCGTTTCGCAGAAACCGATCAAGGATGCCTTGAACAAAACGGGTCTGGTCGCTCACATCGCTGAATCAAGCGGCGTGGCTGCCAAAGACGTGCGTGCTGTCATGGCCGCACTGGAAGGCGCTGTGACAGGCTCCATCCACAAGAAAGGAGCGGGATCGTTCACGCTGCCTGGCCTGCTGAAGATCACCGTCGTCAGCTTGCCGGCTCAGCCAAAGCGCAAGGGCATCAACCCGTTCACCAAGGAAGAGCAGATGTTCGCAGCCAAGCCGGCCCGCACCAAGGTGAAGGTCCGTCCGCTGAAGAAGCTGAAAGACGCAGCGGCCTGATAGCTCGCGCCTTCAATCCGACTTGCATGCCTTTGTTGGGCCTGCGTGACGGACTGCCAGGAATGGCGTAACACCATGTCGATGACGTGGTGTTACGCTCCGCTCTGAACCGAGCGACGAAGCAAAAGCTCACGGCACACGACAGCCTTCCTTGCAAGGTCGATACCCTGCCATCCCTTGAGCGCCAAGACTCAACTCGCCACTGATGCTGCGCCATGACGTAGCGTTTGCATGTTTTCGCCTGCGAAACGGACGCGATTCGCTGTGACTGCTTATCGTGCGAAAAGAGCGACCCACGCTCGCCGCCTGATTTTGTATTTGCATATCGAGGCGTGGTTTACCGGCTTTCCAGAATCGAGCTAAGCGCTGCGGCAATGAAATCGCAGATCTTTGCACGCCGCGAACTCCCCGGGGCATTCGCGCCGCCTCCCACCAGATGGCATTCGTATACTTGTCTCGATCACGCACGGGACGAGAGATCGAGCGTTGGGCAGACGTGTCGCCAAGCCACTTCGGCGCTCCGGTAGACGCGCTTTGACAAGATCCGCGAGGACACCCGCGCCTATGCGATCAGCGTGCGATTGCGAGTACCGCAGTGCTGCGATCGGTCTATCGGTTAACGCTCAGCTCAATGACACGAGTTCCGGTCACTTTTACATTTATCAGTACGCGCCCTTCCGCTTGCAGCGATGCACTGCACGAGATCCAGAACACGAACGATCACGCCGATCGTCGCAAAGTCGGCCCCAAGCTGCCGAGTGATGCTCGCGCGCCGGACGCCAACGACCCGGAAAAAAAGTGCCGCGCTTGCGCTGCTCAAGAACGCGCGCTTCATATCAATCCACGCAAAGCGATGCTTGCTTCCGAGCTTATGCCTGGCGGACGCCGCTGCGTACTTGCGCATGGCTGATCAGGGCAAAGATCAGGCTGCCGCCGACCACGTTGCCGGCCAAGGTGGGCAGACCGAAGCGAATGACCGCATCGGAAAATGACGTCTCGCCCGCGAACACCATGTACATCGCTTCGGCCGAGCCGACGATGATATGAGTGAACCCGCTGATCGCGATCAAGTACGTGCATATGATGATGATCGCCAGGCGGGATTGCTCCGTCGCCGCCATCATCCAGACCATCATCGCGATGATCCAGCCAGCCAGCACGCCCTTGCTGAACATTTCAAACGGCGTGTTGTGCATCAGTTCGCGACCAATCTCGACGAACGCCGCCTGCGTAGCGGCATCGAACTGATGCAGTTTCAGCAAGCCCAGCGCGAACAGCGTCACTCCAACGAGGTTTCCGGCCAGCACGACACCCCAGAGGCGAATCAGGCGTCCGACCTGGTGCCAACTGGGCGCGGTCATGACAGGCAGCACCACGGTCAACGTATTCTCGGTAAAGAGCTGCTGGCGAGCAATAATCACCGCGATAAAACCAAACGTGTAGCCGAAGCCTTCGATCAGGAAACCTGCGGGAACGTCCTGCGCGTAGCGATGCAGCACGGCGCGTGCCAGAAACGAAAAGCCCATCGTCAAGCCCGCGGCAAGCGCCGACCAAGCCAAGGCGGCGACGCCGCGGCTGAGCTCCTCATGACCGTTCCGGCGGATGATCTCGTGCAGAACCGCCGCGCGTGGCGGGCTTTTTTCCTCAACCTTCTGGTGTTCGTCGCCCGACAAAGAGAATCCGGTACCTGATTCTTGCTTGAGGTTCTCGCGTACCTGAGCTTCTTCTTGCGCATCGACCCGATCGTCAGCCTGGGCGCTGACCTGTTTCCGAGCATCGGTCTGATCATCGCCATGCATGACTATTGAGCTCCACAGGCGCGGCGCAATGCCGAACGCACGAGCTGCTAGATACAGCGACGCTCCGTGAAGAGTCAATACCGCATGGATGCTCGTTGCTACGGCTCAGCCAACGGCCCGCGTCGGTACACTTTGCAACGCGTGCTTGAAGGCGTGTGGCCCGCCGCACCATCAAGCGATGCGCTATCCGGAATTCTCAGCACGCTCGGGCTACCCGTTGGGGCCACCCGCTGCAGAGGCGCAATTTTGCATCCGAGCACAATCGCTGGCTCCTGTGGGTCGGCGCTGTGCGCTGACGCGTTCTCCACCCGCAATCAGACGGGCTCGCTCGCGACCTGGTTCAACTGGCGCTGCATTCTGATTCAGGGCGACCAAGCGACAGGTGCGGCAGACGTACAATAAAACTTTCAGAAGTTCGGATTGCCATACAAATGACTGACCTGCCTCATGTGCTGATTCTTGGCGGTGGCTTCGGTGGCCTCGCGGCAACGCGTGCGCTCGCGTCGGCGCCTGTTCGCATCACTCTGGTCGATCGCAGCAATCACCATCTCTTCCAGCCGCTGCTTTACCAAGTGGCGATGGCGGGTCTGTCTGCCCCGGATATCGCGGCGCCGTTGCGTCACATCCTGCGTCGGCAGCGCAACGTCAGCGTGATCATGGACGAGGCGCGAAGCATCGATGTCGCGGCGCGTCGTGTCGCGCTTCTCGACAGTTCAATCAACTACAACTATTTGATCGTTGCAACGGGATCGTGCGATGCGTATTTCGGCCACGAAGAGTGGGCGGTCGATGCGCCGGGTCTCAAGACGCTCGACGACGCACTCCGCATTCGACGGCGCGTGCTGGAAGCGTTTGAACGTGCCGAACGCGAGCCCGATGCGGCCGCACAAGCCGAATGGCTCGATTTCGTCATCATCGGTGGCGGCCCGACCGGTGTCGAACTGGCGGGCACGCTCGCCGAGATTGCGCGTCACACCTTGCCGCGTGAGTTTC
>JBDSPX010000058.1:0-9637 GCA_039930065.1 Dokdonella sp. | reverse complement strand
CAAACCTTGGCTGAGCTTCGGCGTGATGGGCGGTGATACCCAACCGCAGGCGCACACGCTGATCGTCAGCAACCTGATCGACTTCGGCATGAACCTGCAGGAAGCCGGCGACGCGCCACGCATCCTCCACGATGGTTCGACCTCACCCGAAGGCCAGGTCACCGAGATGACCGACTGCGGCGCGATCCAGCTCGAAACCGGTTTCAATTACTCAACCATCCGCGCGCTCATGCGCTTGGGTCACAAAGTGGAATTCGCCAATGGCCCCTACGGCGGCTACCAGGCGATCGGTTGGGACGAAAAGAACAAGGTGTATATTGGAGCTTCGGAAGGACGCAAGGATGGACAGGCGGCGGGGTATTGATCGTCTGTTTGTGTCCAAACATGAACAGGAGAAATCTATGCGCGCTCTGAGACATTCACTGGTCGCTTTTTCGGTCGTAGCAAGCATGGCCACTGCCATGTCGGCCCTTGCCATCGATCCGCCAACCACAGCGAATTTTGATGCGGCGTTCAAGCAATACAACGCAACGTTGATCGATTTACTCGTTGCGGAGGGCACGCCGCGTTCGATGACGCTCGCGGCAACCGCGATTACCTATGGGCCTGAGGGTTCCACGAAAAACGTCGAACAGCGGCGGGCACTATTGGCGCGCGCGGCGACGATGGCTCCGGATGATGCCTGGGTGCAATGGATCGCCGCCATGAATCTTCCGCGATCGCCAACCTTGTCGGAGCCGGCGCTTGCGCTGCAGCGCATCGAGCCGGACAACGGTGCCGCGTGGCTGCTTCAGTTGGCAGCCGCGTCCGAAGCCAAAGACGAACACGGCATCACCGAAGCGCTGGCGCGGATCGGCGCGTCGCGACATTTCGACGAACACTTCGGCACCGCGATGAGTGAATGGCTCAAGGTTTTACGTGCTCATCCCATGCCGCAACTTGCCACCGAAGAATCAAAAGAAGCTTCCGGACAAATGCCGATGATCATGGCCGTCAGCCGGGCCGCCGCCATATCCTTGACGAACTTCACCAGCCCTACGCAGGCGTGCAAATCAACGGACCAGCCTCTGGCGGCTGATCGTCGCGAGGCCTGCATTGCGGTTGGTCGACTCATGCTCAAGGAATCGAAGACGGTGATGTCCATGCAGGCCGGCGCGGCGCTGCTTCGATTGGCGGGTGCCGAAGAGGCCGTCGAGGCCACCCGGAATGCCGACTACTTCATGAAGAAAGCCTTTGATCTTTCCCGTTTCGCAATGTTGATTCCCGCCGGACTTGAGCGCTACCAGGCTGACTGGTTGCGAACAGGAAGTGAGGTCCAGGCGATGAAGAATCAGCTGACGCAAGCGGGTATCCCGCTGCTGCCGCCCAAGGATTGGAACGAAGATCCCTATGGCAACCTGGCCAAGATGGCCGAGCAGAACAACGGCTGATTCCACTCCCTGCACTAAGCTGGTGTACGCTTCGCCTCGCTGTGCTGTCTGACGGAGGCCGTGATGCTCAAAGTCCTGGTAGCGAGTTCCAAGGGCGGTTGTGGCAAATCCACGATCGCGACGAATCTGGCGGCGCATTCGGCGCTCAAGGGCAAGGCGACCGTGCTCGCCGATGCCGATCGTCAGGGTTCGAGCAGTCGCTGGTGCGAGAAACGCGCCGATCTCGATACCGCCGTGTTGCCGATCGATGCCACGCGCAAAAATTGGCAGCAACGTATTCCGGCCGATGCCGAACGCGTGATCATCGATTCGGGCGCCGGCATTCGTGCATCGGAGATCGCCGAATTCATCGATGACCTTGATGTGATCGTCGTGCCGGTGCTGCCTTCGGTGGTTGATCTTGAGGCGACCGCACCGTTTCTCGCCGATCTCGCGGCATTGCCACGCATCAAGAAAGGCAAGGTTGCGGTCGGTCTGGTCGCCAACCGCGCCAAGCCGTGGACCAATGCCACCCATGCGGCGCTGGAGGAAATCCGCGGATTTCCGTTTCCGCTGATCGCGCAGTTGCGCGATACCCAGGCCTATTCGCTCATGAACGGCCTCGGCCGCAGCATCTTCGATTACCACTCCGAGATCGTCCGTTCGCACCAGGAAGACTGGGCGAAATTGCTGCGCTGGCTCAACAAGCAGGCCTGAAATCGCCCGCAAACCTGGGCGTATCCATGCGGTTACCGGCGATGCCAGGGTGTCCGTTTCCTGGGGCGTTTCCCGGGACACCCAATCGCGAGCGGGTCGATGCGTCGATTGGAAGCGGTAGCCGGCTTTTGTGGGTCGGCGCTGTGCGCTGACGCTTTACATCGCATAAGCGACTTGGGATTTTCGCCGGGCATGCGGCATGATGCAGGTTCACGCCAAGGAATTATCATGTCAGTACGCCAGATCATCCTGCTGCGCCATGCCCATGCGGAACCTCCGGCTGAGGATCAGACCGACGAATCGAGACCGCTGACGGAGGGCGGCATCAGCGAAGCCATTGCCGCTGCGGTTTGGCTCAAGTCACACGGCGCCGAGCCCGATTTGCTGCTCTGCTCTCCGTCGATGCGGACCGTGGAGACCGCCGAGCGTGTCATCAAGGATCTCGATGAAAACCTCTCGATTACCCTCGATGCGCGCATCTACGAGGCGACACCTGCCGATTTGATCCAGGTGCTGGAAGAGCATCCCGAGGCCGATAGCATCTTGTTGGTCGGTCACAACCCGGGGCTCGAAACCCTGGTTGCGCTGCTCACCGATGGCGCATCGGATCAAGGCCGCGGCATGCCGCCCGGAGCCATTGCCTGGTTGCATGTGAACGGCGACGATGCGATTGAACCCGGCGCGGCTAGCCTGCGTCATTTCTGGTGGCCTTGAGTCGGCCGCCTGGCCATGATCCTCTCGACCTGCCTCGTCGGACTGTTTGCGCTGTCGGCGATCGCGCCTCCCAGCGGCGCGGCGAGTGAAGAGATTCTCAAGCTCGATCAAGCACAATCCAGTGCCGCTTTCAGCGTCAAGGTGTTGTGGATGTTCGCGGTGGAAGGCCACTTCGGAAATGTGCGTGGCACAGTGAGCATCGATCACGCGCACGGCCAGGCCACCGTGGATGCACATATCAATGCGGCCGACGTGACAATGCGCCGCGAAGGCGCCATCAACTGGGTTAAATCGGCGGAATTTTTCGATGTCGAACATTTTCCCGAGATCCGTTTCCATTCCGATTCGTTTCCGATTGCGCGTTTGCACGATGGCGGTGAGTTGCCCGGCGCCCTGACCATGCGCGGCATCACGCACCCGGTCACGTTTGCGGTGCAGCCGTCACGCTGTGCACGTGCGGCCATCGATTGTCCGGTCGACGCCGCTGGCACGGTGCGCCGCAGTGAGTTCGGCATGCAAACGCGGCGCGCGACGCTCTCCGACAAGGTCGAACTGAGCTTCAGCATCCGCATGACGGCAGGCCAGCGAGGCGCCGCCGAATCATGAAAGCGCAGGATTGCGGAACAGGGCTCGCGCTGTGCGCGCGTGCGCTCGCAGCGATGCTTGTCATCACCGTCGTCGCCGGCTGCAGTGTCAATCGACAGCTGGCCAGGCAAGCCGACAAGATCGTCGCTGCGGAGCAATCCCGGCAGAGCACGTGTGCGCAAGCCGATCATTGCGCGATTGATTCACCGCTACGTCGACTCGCCGCACAAGCGCGCAGCGCGAGCACGCCGCAACAACCCATTCACTATGTCAATGTGCTGGAGCAGGGCGAGGAATCCCTGCTGCTGCGCGTGCATCTGATCCGCGCCGCACGCAAATCAATCGACATACAAACCTTTATCTGGGTCAACGATGACGCCGGACGTTTGATCCTCGACGAACTGCTCGCCGCGGCGCGGCGCGGCGTGCGTGTGCGCGTGCTTGCTGATCAACTGTTCTCGCTCGAAGACACCGTTTTGCTGTCGCGATTGGCGCTGATCCATCGCAACTTCGAAGTGCGCATCTACAACCCGACGTTCCACAAGGCGGTCACCCAGCCTCTCGAATTCGCCGCGAGCATCCTCTGCTGCTTCACGCGTTTCAATCAGCGCATGCACAACAAGCTGTTCCTGGTCGACGATGAATTTGGCATTGCCGGCGGGCGCAACTACGAAAATCGCTATTTCGACTGGGATCACGAGTTCGACTATCGCGATCGTGACGTGCTTGTGACAGGCGATGAAGCCGGCCACGAAATGGCCGCGTCGTTCGATCAGTTCTGGCGCTACAAGCGTGCGGCTCGATTGACCCGTCTCAACGATGTCAATCAACGCCTGGTGGCCGAGGCCGACCAGAACTTGCCGCTACCCGATGCCGAGCGCGGGATTGATCCGATGCGCGTGGAGACTCTTCGCGCCCATGCCGGAAGCTTTGCCGAGATCGATCGGCGGTTCGCCAGCAGCGCATTGCGGGTGGGCCAGGTCGACTACTTCTCCGACAGCCCGGCCAAGCAGGATGAGGGCGCAGACCGCAACAAGCAGCTCGGTGAGCGCATTTCACGCATGATCGCGCACGCCGAAGTGCAGATCGTCATGCAGACGCCGTACCTGGTCATCAGCAAGCATGCGCGGCGCGTGTTTCGCGAATTGCGTGAACGACCGCAACCGCCTGACATCATTGTCTCGACCAATTCGCTGGCGGCGACCGATGCGTTCTACGTCTATGCGTTGTCGCACAAGTACAAAAAGCGTTATCTGAAGCTGGGTTTTCGCATCTACGAATTCAAGCCGTTTCCAGGCGATGCCGATCAGTTGTTCGCCAACTACTCTGAACTGAGCGGCGGCGCAGCGCCCGATGGCTACGAGCGCTTCGGCAAGGCGCCGCTGACCAGCCAGGGCGTTCGCGTCGGCATGCACGCGAAATCGATCGTCATCGATGGCATCACGACCTTGATCGGCTCGCACAATTTCGATCCGCGCTCGGACAACTACAACACCGAATCGGGTTTCATCATCTACGACAAGACGGTCGCAGAGCAGGTCCGCACGGCGATCATCGAGGATGCCCAGCCGCAGAATTCGTGGACAATCGCCAAACGGCCACGGACCAATTTGCTGCATCGAATCAACAACGCGATCGCCGACTTTTCCTCGGTACTGCCGCTGTTTGATTTCTGGCCGTTCCGTTATGCGACCAGCTACGAGCTCAATCCCGGCTGCGCGCCAATGAAGCAGAATGATCCACGTTTCTATGACTGCTACACCGCGGTCGGCGATTTTCCCGAGGTCAATCTTCCGTTGAAAACCATCTACACCCGCATTGTCACCGCGTTCGGCGCCGGAGCAGTTGGCATCCTCTGAGCACGACGCCCATTTTTAGGGGGCGATTCACCGGCAAAACGCGCGCCGATTGACGCGCCCCCAAGCGGCGTCTAGTCTCAGCGCTGGAATTTTCCCTGCGGAGTGGCACCCATGTCCCTGGACATCACGATTCAACTGGACGACGCGGATCTCGATCATTTCATCGATGCAATGCGACGTGCACAAACCAAGGCGGCAGATCTGTCTCCGCAGGCCATCGTCGATGCGGCGTCGAAGCTGCTCGTTGATGTTCCGAAAACAAATATTCCGCACTTCATCAAGGATCGCCTCGAAAATCTCGACCAGATGATCCAGCTGGTTCTCGACGAAGGCTACGGTCTGCCTGACGAGGATCGCAACCGCGTGCTCTCCTGCCTCGCCTACTTTGCCGATCCGAACGACATCATTCCAGACAGCGTGCCGGTGATCGGGTTCCTCGATGATGCAATCATGATCGAGCTGTGCGTGCGAGAGCTGAAGCCCGAACTCGATTCCTACGGCGATTTTGTGCTGTACCGCAATCAGGAAGCCACCCGCCGCGGCGTCGATCCAGCCAGCCTCAAGACCGAGCGCGTTGATTGGCTCGAAACTCGTCGCCTGGAAGCCCACGAAGGCATGCGCCGTCGTCGTCGCGATGGCTATGGTGGCGGCAACAACTGGTCCCCCACGCTGTTCCGCGCGCGCTGATTTTGCCAGCATCCCGGCTTTTGCCCGGATGCTGAATGGTGGCATTCGAGGAGTGGCAGCGGTTGCCGCCACTTCTCGATGCGTTCGCCGATAGCCGCACGCGTCGCTCGCCTCACTGCGCCGAATCAACCCCGCGCTTGCGCATCGCCTCCAACTTCCGCTTCAACCAGTCAGCACTCGGTTGCGCGGACTGGCCCGGACAGCGCACCTGATAGGCCTTTCCACTCACGCTGCTGTGGCTGGCCGCATCGTCGATGAACGTATCGCTCGTTGAAAGCAGGCCCTTGCGCTCGAAATAGTCGAGCTTGCGCTTGAGGTGGTCTTCGGCCTTTGCGCTGTCATACCAGGTTCCATTGCGGAAGAACTCGCAGCGCGATGTGCCGAGCGCGCGCAACAGCGCGCTGATTTCGCTGCGCGTGGTCGTCGTATCCGGTTCGGCGTACGCTCCCGCGGAGACGAGAACGGCCAGCATCAGCAAGGATCGCAGCATCCGTTTCACAGCGATGCGCCGGGCCGCGGAAGCTTGCCCGCGTCGAATTGCGCGACCACGCTGTGTCGCCCCAAAACCAGAAACGTAGCGACACCAAGCACGGTGCCATACGGAATCCCGAAGCAGGTGATCGCTGCGACAACCAGGCAGAAGATCCGTGACTCGCGTCGCTTGATGCAGCGCGCTGTCCACAATTTCGCCACGGCCAGACTGATCGCGACAAGAAAAAACACGCCACCGAAGATGCCCACGATAGTTCCGAGCGCCTCGGGCGGAACCTGCTCCGCGTGCTGGCCGCTCTTCGCAACCTCGGCAAAAAACCGACTCATCATCAAGCCCACGCCTGCGTAGAGCAGGCCGAGCAGCGAGAACAAGCCGGTCAAGATCCCGGAAAAAACATAGCCCCAGGCAAGCAGGCGCAAATGTTCATCGTCTGCTACCGATTGCCGAAAATCATCCTCGTTCATTGCAACCTCTCGTGGCATGGATCGATTCCTGCTGAATGTACCGCAGTGGAGGGGGATCACTCGCAATCGGGACTTTCGTCCCGTGCCTCGCCCGTCAATCCGTTCTAGGATGGTGCCGTTGCTTCCGGGGAATAGACCATGAACTACCGATCGATCGCTGCCGTACTCGGCTGCCTGTTGCTGCTGCCAATCGTCGTCGATGCCGCCGACAAGAAAAAGGAGGAGGCGAAGTGGGACGTCAACGCGGCCCATGGCCCAACCAAGACGATTCGCTTCAGCACCAAGGAGGGCACCTGGCTCGATCTCGATGTCAGCCCGAACGGCAAGACGATCGCCTTCAGCCTGCTCGGCGATCTTTACCTGCTGCCGATCGAGGGCGGCAAGGCGCGCCGAATCACACAGGGCCAGGCCTGGGATGTGCAACCGCGCTTCTCGCCGGACGGCAAGGAAATCGCGTACACCTCGGATCGTGGCGGCGGCAACAATATCTGGCGCATGCCGGTGATTGGAGGCGAGGGCACCCAGGTATCGAAGGAGGATTTCCGCCTGCTCAACAACCCGGCGTGGACACCGGACGGCCAGTACCTGATCGCGCGCAAGCACTTCACGGGCGAACGATCACTCGGCGCCGGTGAGTTGTGGATGTATCACGTCTCCGGCGGTGACGGCCTCCAGCTGACCAAGCAGAAGAATGATCAGCAGGATCTCGGCGAACCCGCGGTCAGTGCTGATGGCAACTATGTCTATTTTTCAGAAGACGTCAGCAGCGGCCCGAACTTCCAGTACAACAAGGATCCGCATGGTCTGATCTACGCGGTCAAACGGCTGGATCGTCGCGATGGCGCAATCGAGACGATCATTGCCACGCCCGGTGGCGCCGTGCGCCCGGAACCTTCGCCCGATGGCAAATCACTGGCCTTCGTCAAGCGCGTCCGCGACAAGACCGTGCTCGAAAAAATCGATCTCGACAGTGGCGAAGTGCGCACGATCTGGGACGGGCTTTCGCATGATCTGCAGGAAGCCTGGGCGATCTTTGGCCCGTATCCGAACTATGCCTGGATGCCCGATTCGAAAGCGCTGGTTATCTGGGCGCAGGGCAAGCTTTGGCGCGTCGATGCGAATGACGGCAAGCCCAGTGAAATTCCGTTCAGCGCCGACGTCGAGCAAACGGTGGCCGAGCCGCTGCGCTTCGAGCAGTCCCTCGGCGAAGGCACGTTCGAGCCGAAAATGATCCGCGACGTCGCCACGAGTCCGAATGGAAAGACCCTCGTTTTCCACGCGCTTGGCCATCTCTGGCTGAAGTCCTTGCCCAACGGCAAGCCGAGTCGGCTGACCTCCGACGACAGCCGCTTCGAATACCAGCCGAGCTTCAGCGCGGACGGAAACAGGATGCTCTACACGACATGGTCCGATGCCGAGCAAGGTCGCATCGTCGAACATGATTTCACGACACAGGCAGCGCGCATCCTCACGCCCAAGCCAGGCTTCTACTACGGCCCGCGCTATTCAAATGACGGCAGCCGTATTGTCTACGCGAAGACTTCCGGCAGCTCGCTGACCGGCAATCTCAATTCGGGTCAGGCCGGTGTCTATCTGATGGCAAGCACGGGCGGAGAAGCACGTCGACTTGCGAAAGAGGGCGGCGATCCGGCCTTCTCCGCCGACGGCAAGCGCATCACTTTCCTGACCGGCGATGGACTCAAGAAAAAGTTGCAGAGCATCGCCATCGACGGCAGCGAACCGCGCGATGTGTTCGATCTCAAATACGTCAACTTCGTCAGCATCAGTCCGGATGGCCGCTGGGTCGCCTTCACCGAGTTGTTCAACGCCTACGTTGCACCGATGCCGCAAACCGGCGGCAGCATCGAGTTGTCCAAGGATACCAAGGCGATTCCGATCAGCGAAATCAGCAAGGATATCGGCTCGTATCTGCACTGGGCCGCCGATTCGCAATCGCTGCACTGGATGGTTGGCCGCGAATACCACTCACGTGATCTTCGCGACAGTTTTGCCTTTGTCCCCGGAGCGCCGAAGGATCTGCCGAAACCCGGCAGCGACCGCGGCATCGATGTCGGCCTGACTGCGCGCTATGACGCGCCGAGCGATGTGTTCGCCTTCACCGGTGCGCGTCTGGTCACGATGAACGATGCGGACTCGAAGCAGGAAGTCATCGAAGACGGCGTGCTCATCGTCGATGGCGACACGATCCAGGCGATCGGCGCGCGTGGCAACGTGACGATTCCCTCCAACGCGAAAATCATCGACGCCAAGGGCAAGACCCTCGTGCCGGGCTACGTCGATGTCCACGCACACGCCAACCACTTCAACAGCGGTGTCGTGCCGCAGCAGAACTGGGCTTACTACACCAACCTCGCGTTTGGTGTGACCACCACCCACGATCCCTCGGCAACGACTGAAACCGTGTTCTCGCAATCGGAACTGGTCAAGGCTGGCGACATGGTCGGACCGCGCATCTTCTCGACCGGCACGATCCTCTACGGCGCGGACGGCGACTTCAAGGCGGTGGTCAATTCGCTCGATGATGCGCGCGCGCATCTGCGCCGCATGAAGGCGAACGGCGCGTTCAGTGTGAAGAGTTACAACCAGCCACGACGCGAGCAACACCAGCAGATCAACCAGGCCGCGCGCGAACTCGGCATGCTGGTCGTCGAAGAGGGCGGCTCGACCTTCGACCACACTCTGCCGATG
>JBDSPX010000057.1:0-5325 GCA_039930065.1 Dokdonella sp. | reverse complement strand
TGCCCAGATCTGCGCCGAGGCGATCGTCGGGGTCAGGCCGCGCACGCGCATTCGATATTCGGGTTCCGAACGAAACAGGAAATTCGCCGCGTAGCCGGCACCGTTGACATAGTAATCGGCGAGCGTCGTGCGCAGCTTCTGGTCTGCAAACAGTCCAAGTTCGCCGGCGCCGCGCAACTCCTGATAGGTGGTATCGACAGGCACATAGTGAAACAACTGACTGGCTTGATAGAACGCCAGCAATGTTTTCCAAGCCGATCCATCGACGCGTTTGCCAGTCTCGGCATAGTCGATGGCTTGATGACCGTAGTCGGTGACGACGCGCCAGAACACGTCACGTCGCTGCAATGCACCGAGGTCGTCGCTCAGATCAGCCTGGATGCGCAGCAGATTCTCGTGCGCACGCTCCGCGTCGTGGCGCGACTCATTCCAGTTGCTGACCTGGGTGCCGAAAAACACACCCGCCACGAGCAAGACGAACTCGATTGCGATCGCGGTCCGTTCTGTTCTTTGAGATTCTGGCTGAGACGGCGGAGGATCATGCAGGGCTTCCTTGATTGGACCGTGAAGGCTGACGAAGTTCAGGAACCAGACGAGCTGCCGCCCACTGAATCAGACGGCGTTGCTTGAGGCGTTGCCAGAGATCACTCATTCGCATGGGTACTCGCCTTCGGTTCCGCTGATTTCAGCAATGCCTGGAAGCGCGGATCCTTGCGCAGTGGATCCCAGACTGGATCCTTGCGCAGGGTAGCGACCGATATGGCCTGGCCGGCGGGGGAATTCATCAACTGGCGGAGATGATCAATTGCGGAATCGGTTTCGCCGACCTGCGCCTCGACACGGACCAGTCTTTCGAGGGTGTAGCCGCCGACCAAAGCATCGCGTGCCATCGACAACTCCTCCACCGCTTTGCGACCGGCTTCCAATGCGGATTGCCTCTCTCCGAGCCCGGCTTCAACAAGGCCAAGAAAACTCTGCGCATCAGCTTCAGTGACCGGATTTTTCAGCGGCTCCTGCAACGCGTGCTGAGCGTTCAGAAATTGCACACGTGCCGCCGCAGCCTCGCCCTTCATCGCCAGTGCCTGACCGCGCAGCAGCGCGATCGGCGCAGCACTGTGCTCAAAGCGAGCGAGCAACCACTCGGGCGAGTTTACAATCGATGCGAGTGCGGCATCTGGATCGCGCAGCAACATGTGCAGCTTGAAGCGCAACAGCGACACCGTACCTTGCGGATCGGTGCCCTCCGGAATCGCTTGAAGCAAGCGCTCAGCCCTCTCCACGTCACCGCTCAGGATCTGGTTGGTCGCGCGCTGGACCTGTGCCTCGACATCACCTGGAGACACCTCAAGCGCGTGAGCGAAAGCGATTTCCGCTTCGCCGTAACGGCGTAGGGCCACATGCGAGGCGGCGATTTCGCGAGGCAGCAGCAGGTTGCGCGGATCGAGCAGGATCGCCTGTTGCAACTCGGTGATGGATTGCTCAAAGAGACCCTGCCGACGATGCACATAGGCGATGGCCGCGAGCGCCTCCGCACTGTTTGGCATGCCGTCACGCGCAATCGCAAATTCCTTCAGCGCCGGCTCGTAGTCACGATGACCCCAGTAGTGCACATAGCCCATCGCGAGATGAGCTTCCGGCAGATCCCGCTGCAACTGCAAAGCGCGTTTTGCGGCATCAAGGGATTCGGTCACCACCGCGGGCCGCGTGTCGACCGCGTACCAATGCAGGTAGCTCAGCAGATACGAAAGTTGTGCATGGGCCAGGGCGAATTCGGGATCAGTTGCGATCGCGCGATGGTAAAGATCGACCGCGCGCGCCGCCGCCACAGCGGGATCATTGGCCGTGCTTGTTTGCAGTTGGTTGAAGAGATAGCGCGCCTGGAGGAGCAGCTCGTGGGCTTCACTGCTGGTGGTCGGCACACTGGCGAGGCGCACGGTTTCGGCCGGCAGCAATTGGGCGCTCAGCGCCGTGGCGACCTGCTCGGCCACATCGCTCTGCACGGCAAACACATCGGCGACGTCGCGATCGTAGTTTTTCGCCCACAGATGGCTGTCGTTGCTCGCATCGATCAACTGCAGGTTGATACGCACCTTGCCGTTGGCGCGTTGTACGCTGCCTTCGAGCACGCTGGCGACACCGAGCTGCTCGGCGACAACACGAAGGTTCGGCGGATGGCTGGCATATTGTTCGGTCGAGGTACGCGAGATCACCTTGAGGTCGCGGATACCGGCCAGACGCGTGAGGATCTCATCCTGCATGCCGATCGTGAAATAGGCATTGGCCTTGTCGTCGCTGAGATTGTCGAACGGCAACACCGCGATCGATTTGGCGACCGCATCGATTGCATCCTTGGCGATCGATGACGGGCTTGTTGTTTTGGCGTCACTGGCTGACACCGATGCCGAGGGCGAAACCCCGCGCTGCGATGTAAAGACGAACTTGTCGATGACGAAATAGCCGAGCGCCACGACCAGTCCAATCATGATCGTACGATTCATCCGTTGTGCCGTGCGTGGCGCAATCGATTCCTGCGGCACGACATCCTCATCGCGCTTGAGTCCCGTCGGCGTCAACTCGAAGATCCAGGCAACCGCCAACGCCGGTACGAAGCCGATCGCCAACACAGCGACCAGCACCTTCATCACCCATCCCGGTGCCTCGAAAACCGGCAACAAGGTATCGGCCACCTGCAGGATCAGCCACGCACCGACCAGATACAGCCCGCCCATGCGGATCACATTGCGGCGTTTGAGTTCGGTGAAAAAGCTCATGGAAATATCGGCGTTTGGATCGCGTGAGGCAGAGCGACGATGTCGTGGATCATGGCACCTTCTTGGCCTTGGCAATCCACGCGCGCATTTCCTGTTCGATCACTGGCAATGCCGATGACGCGATGGCGAGCAGATGATCGTGGAATTCGCGGATGTCGAACTGGTCGCCATAGGCGGCTTCCGCTTCCTTGCGCAACTGTTGCAGCTTGAGCATGCCGATCTTGTAGCCGAGTGCCTGGCCGGGCCAAACGACATAGCGTTCGACTTCCGATTCCGCATTGCCCGGATCGGCACCTTCGGTAGCGACCATGTAGTCGATGGCCTGCTCACGGCTCCATTTTTTCGCGTGCATGCCAGTGTCGACGACGAGGCGAACCGCGCGATGCAATTCATCACGCAAACGGCCAAGATTGCCGAACGGATCGTCGTTGTAAAGTCCCATTTCCGCTGCCAGCGCTTCTGCATACAGCGCCCAGCCTTCGGCCGCGGAATTGGAGGCGAAGGTCTTGGCTAGGAATGGAACCTCCTGGTCGATCGCGATGGCCATCTGCAAGTGATGACCCGGAATGGCTTCGTGAAAGGTCAGTGTGGGAGAGGCGAACTTCGGCAGCGCGGCCGTATCACGCAAGTTGACCCAATAGATGCCCGGACGCGAACCATCGGGTGCCGGCGGATCGTAAAAGCCGCCCGGCGCCGAATCCTGACTGAAGGCGGGCACGGCGCGCACTTCGAGCGGATGCTTGGGCAAGGTGCCAAAATACTTCGGCAACAGCGCACTGACCCGTTCGATATGCGACTGGATATCGGCCAGCAATGCCGCCTTCCCTTCCTTGGTATTGGGAAAGACAAAGCGCGGCTCGGCCGACATTGCCGTCATACGTGCACCGACACTGCCCTCGGTGTATCCCTGCGCGCGTAGAAGCTTGTCCATTTCGCCACTGATGCGCGCGACTTCATCGAGGCCGGTCTGATGAATTTGATCGGCATCGAGATCGCTGTCGGTCATATGGCGGATCATCGCCTTGTACAACGCGGGACCATGGGGCAGGCGCCATATACCGGCATCGTGAGGCGCCTTCGCCTCGATCTCGCCAAGGTAAGCGCTGATGCGTCGATAGGCGGGCAGGACACCGTCATCGACCACGGTCAGTGCCTTCGACAAAAGGCTGTCCGCATCGGCAATGTTGGCCGCCTTGAGCTTTCCGACAAAACTCGCATAAAGCACATTTTCGGACGCCGGCATCGCAACAAATGCATCGACGACTGCTCGGGCCTTGTGGATGATGAAATCCGGCGGTATCGCACCTTCATCGACATCGTGACGCATCTTCGCCAGCGCGCCGTCGAGGATGCCCGGCAGACTTTCGAGTCGGGTCAGATAGTTTTTTGCCTCATCCGCATTGCGCACGTTTTGCTGCGCTTCCATGAGCTTCGCGATATCAACGGTGACGCCGGAGTTCTGGTTGATCACATAGGGCAAAAACCAGGTTCCGTATTCATCGAAACTGCTGCCGTAGTCGACCACGCGCGTCGGTGCGAGGGCGCCATCGAACAAGGTGATGAGGGTCGCTCGAACGCGTCGTTGCTCATCATTGAGTGCTTGCGGCATGGTCGCTTTCAATTCGGCCAGCCGCTTTTCCATTTCCGCGTCACGCGCGGCCTTGCCGGCCTGTGAGCGATCGTTGAGTCGGGCATCCGCGTCGGTTGCCAGGTCGACGGGAGCCCCGTTGTAGGTCGCGCCTTCCGGTACCTGCTGATAGTAGCTTCGAGTGAGATGATCCACGGCCGCGTCAAAGGCGGCGGCCGCCTGGCTGGCATCACTGGCGTCACTGGCAACGCGCGCTTCTGCAAGCACGGGGTGCGTCTCAGACTCTTTCTCCAATTTGCCACAGCCACACAGAATCAAGGCGGAAACAATAAACGTCAGTGCATATCGAATCATGGCGGAATCCTAGCGGGGATTGAGTTTTTGAGAGCGCGTCAGCGCGACGTAATCCTGGGTTTGGCGGGCGTGATCTGCGATCTGACTCTTCTGCCTGAGGGAGGAGGAAAGGCGAATCATTTTTTGCCGTTCCTTATCGCGCGCAAATTTTTCAGTACCGAGCGGTTGACCTGTTGCAGATCATTGAGCGCGGTCTGGTTGTCGGCGAATCGGACTTGAAGGGCTGGCACGGATCGAGGCAGCGCCTTCAAGACCTCTGCTGCCTCTCGGATCTTTTCAGGCGGTAGACCCAGCATGCAGGGATAGTCGAGCTCGGCTTCGATGCTGGCATAGTCAAGCTCGGTTGTAACGCGATCACCACAACGCGCAAGCAAGGCTTCCTGGATGGGCGCCGATACGCTTTCGCGAAACAAGCGTCGGTATTCCGACTCCCGAGTCTGCAACATGATCTGCTCAAGAAAATTCGTGGTGAACAAGGCAACGGCGGATTCACGCAAGGTCTGATCGGTGACAAGCCCGATGTTTCCCGTTGACACTAATTCGTCATAGGTCGCGCGATAGCGGTTGTAGTCCTTGTATTGCGTGGCGCGGTAGGCGCTGATGACGAATTGT
>JBDSPX010000056.1:0-2908 GCA_039930065.1 Dokdonella sp. | reverse complement strand
GAGTTGTCGCCATCGACCGAAGTGCCCTCGCTGACCAGGTCGTCGATCACGTCGAGCGAATCTCCAATGAGATGCAGCGTCGTCTTAAACGGCTGCCAGATGATGGAGCGGTAGAGTTTGCTCGGCGAGCTTTGGCTGCTTCTGAGCCTCAGTACCGGAAAATTGCCAATCGAATTGTCGGCAATCGTCGTATTTTCAAGGTCGACGGAATCGCCCTCGTTGTCGGCTGCGATCAGATTGCCTGACAAGGTATTCCCGGTGATCGCCACGTGATTCGTATTGAAAGTCGTGCGGATACTGCCGAAATACACAAATTTTCCAATGTTGCCCTCGAACGCCGTGCGATTGAAACTCACGCTGGCATCCGAGCTGGCCTCCACGACGCCACCAACCAGTTCCGATGCGTTGTCGATCGCGGCGTTGCCAGAGATGCTGGCGCAGGGTTTGCCGGCGGGGCAGATACTGGAACCCTGATCTGGCTTGTTGAAGAAAACGCCTGCATCGGCACCTGCCGACTCGCGCACCGAGATCGCTGCGCCGTGCGGCGCAACGTTGTCTTCGATGCTGACATTGTCTGCAAACAACGTGGACTGCCCAACAGCGCCACCGGCGCGACCAAGATAAATGCCGCCACCATCGAGACTGGCACTATTGCCCTTGATGCGTGCGGGTCGCGTCGGATCACTCGAACTCAGGTTGAGCTGGGCAACGGTGTCGCTACCCATCACCGCAATGCCACCGCCACGGCTCGCGTTGTTGAGATAGATCAGCCCCAGGTTGCCCAAGCCTGTGCCGCGCAGTTGTGCCAAAGTGTGCTGTGTGCCAGCCAATACGAGAAGTCCGCCGCCGTAGCCGTTGGGCGCATGATTGTTGGCGATGTAGCTGTCGTCCTCGGTCATCGACAAAAAGGTGCCATCGGTGACGATACCTCCGCCATCGAAGCGCGCGGTGTTGCCGACGATGGCAACCTGCGGTCCGATCCCGAGAATGCCTCCACTGCCGGTACCCACGCCTTCCGCATAGATGCCGCCGCCGTATCCGGCCGTGTTGTTCGTTACCTCGCAGTGGGAGATGCGGAGGGATCCGTCACCGCTGCCCTTGAAGTAGATGCCACCACCCCTGCCGCTACCTTCGGGGTCACCGCCTTGAATCGTCAGGTTGTAAAGCTCCACGCGGCCGTGGGTGCTGAGTGTGATGCGGAACACCGGATTAGCCGAGCCGCCAGCGCCGTCAATGACGACGTGGCTGCCGTCAGCCTGGGTTTGCGCGCAGTTGGCAAATCCGCCGTCTATCTCGAGAAATTTGCCGGCTGTGATCGTGATCGCCTGTTGCGTGTAGTCCATATTGGACGCGAGGTGGATCGCGTCGGCGTTGTCTTCGGGATGCGCCGCCGACGCCGCGAGCGCGGCGGCGATCGAAGTGTAGTTGCAGCCGGCACCGTTGCCGACCGTGTAGATCGCGGCTTGCGCTGCGCTGCCGCCAAGGGCAAGGGCGACGGTAACCAGCGTCAAAAATGGTGATGACGACGTGCAGGCATGGCGTGACATGGCAACTCCCGAAGTGGATCGTGGTGAGCCCGGGTAACGCCGTTGCGCGGCGCGGACTGCCATGGCTCGCCAGCGGTCTATCTCGCTGACTTCAGTCGCAGCGCTTGCGCGTCGGATCGACGCCGCGCAAGCGGATCAAGGACGATACAGTCGCCGCCTGTCGCGGCCTTTGCGGCGGCGGGCAGCGTGGTTTGCGCTGCGAGCGAAGCGAATCGCTCGCAGCAATTCGCACCTACGGCGGGTCGAAGCCGTTGGCAAAGATCGTGTCGTCGCCTCCGACGCGCAGCGTGACGCCGTCGAACCATGCATTGGTCGGTGCGCCGGATGCGCCGTTTTCCTGGGCGACCAGGGTTACCGCGATGGAACTGGTATAGGTAAAGTCTTGCGCGCTGACTTCGATGTAAGCGGGCGTCGCAGGTCTGCTCCAGCTGTTGCCACTCGACAGAATCTTGGTGCCGGTCGCATTGGGTGCACCACTCGTGCAATTCTCGCCGCCGCTCTTGCGATATTCCCAATACAGTTCGGCGATATCGCCCGCGGTGACGTTAGTGCCGGTGCCTCGACCAAAGCCGTTGAGCGCATAGATGCCCGGTCCGGGAAGATGCACACACTGCACGATGCCTCCGGTTTGCGTACCGGTAACCGCGCTGGGCGCGTAAACGTGCGCCGAGCCCGAGCCGGCAGCACCGCTCGCATTCTTGGTCACATCCCAGCTCGTGGAGCCAGCGGTCGCGGGAGCCCACAGACGCAGGTCTGCATCGAAGTCCGAATTGAGCACTAGCGGTTGCAGCGTCTGCCGCTCGATCGCGCCGAGGTCGCGCGTGAAGAAGTTCGTGACGATGGGCAGGTCGACGTCGCGCGGATTGCCATACAAGTCTGTCGAGTCGCCGGCGACCTCCACGCTGTAGTCGATGGCTGGGGATCCCGCTATCAGCGAGTAATCGCCATGCGCGGGATCGACGAAGCGTGGATTCTGCACGATCACGTGTGGCGAGTTGCCGCCGTCGACCGAAGTGCGCTCGCTAACCATGAGGTCGAGCAGGCTCAGCGGCGGTCCGCCATTGAAGTGCAGCGTCGTCTTGCCCGGTTGCCAGATGATCGAGCGGTACAGCTTGCCGTCGCCGAAGTTGCCGAATCTCAGCACCGTGCTGTCGCCTATCGAATTGCCGGCAATCGTTGTATTTTCGATGTCCAGATCATCATCGTCGGCTCCGGTCGAAATCAAACTGCCCGATACGGTGTTTCCGGTGATCGCGACGTGATGCATATACAGTTCCGCGTAGTCGTCGCTACGGAACAAGAACCGACCGACGTTGCTCTCGAAGGTCATGCGATAGAAGTGGACAAAACAATTACTATTT
>JBDSPX010000055.1:0-3200 GCA_039930065.1 Dokdonella sp. | reverse complement strand
CCGGTCGCTGCCAATCGCCGATCGTCACTTGCCGAGCGCGCGTCAGGGTTAGCTCATCATCGGGAGCCGTCCGGGTAATGACCGAGCCTGCGCCAATGGTCGCATTTTTTCCTATTGATACCGGTGCGACCAGCGACGCGTTGGAGCCGATAAAGGCGCCATCGCCGATCGTCGTGCGATGCTTGCTGACCCCATCGTAGTTGCAGGTGATCGTGCCAGCACCGATGTTCGCATTGCTGCCGATCTCGGCATCGCCGACGTAACTGAGGTGATTGATTTTCGAGCCCGCGCCGAGTTGGGTGTTCTTGATCTCGACGAAATTGCCGACGCGTGTACCGGCGCTGAGCTCGGAGCCTGGACGCAGCCGCGCGAAGGGCCCGATCACGCAGGGGCCATGGGTGATCACACCATCAAGATCGCAATGCGCACGAACGACCGTGCCGGCGGCGAGGCGGGACTTGGCAATCCGCGTGAAGGGGCCGATAGTCACCTCATCGCCAAGGTGAACATCACCTTCGAGGATCACATCGACATCGATCTCGACATCGCGCCCAACCGCGACTTTGCCGCGCACATCAAAGCGCACCGGATCCGCGAAACGCACGCCCAGCGTTGCCAGTTCGGTCGCCCGCAAGCGCTGGTACTGGCGTTCGAGTGAGGCGAGTTGCCAAGGATCATTCGCGCCAAAAACTTCTTGCGGATTGGTGCAATGGCTGGCTTCGGCCGGTTCGCCCTCTTCGCTGGCCTGGGCGTAGACGTCGGTCAGGTAATACTCACGCTGGGCGTTGTCGCTCGAAAGATTATTGATCCAGACACGCAGCCGCCGCGCCTCGGCAGCAAGGATGCCGCTGTTGACCCAGGTGATCGCGCGTTGCTCGATCGTGCAGTCTTTTTCCTCGACGATCGCACGCACGCGGCCGATGCCGTCGCGGATGATGCGCCCGTAACCGTAAGGCTCTTCGAGTTGGGTGACCAGGGCCGCCAGCGGCCCCGAGATCATCATCAAATCTTTCAATGTCTCACTGCGGATCAGCGGAACATCACCGTAGAGCACAAGCACGCGCGCGTCGTCTGGCACCGAATTCATCGCCAGTTTCACCGCATGACCGGTACCGCGTTGTTCGGCCTGGTGCACCCACGAGAGATCGGGATCGGCAAATGCCGCACGTACCTGATCGCCACCGTGGCCATAAACGATATGGATCGCCGCAGGCTTGAGCGCTCGCGCGACATCAAGCACGTGGCCGAGCATCGACTTGCCGGCAAGAGGCATCAGCACTTTGGGACGGGCTGAGCGCATGCGCTTGCCCTCACCAGCGGCAAGGATGATGACGTGCAAAGGTGCAGCAGACATCTGGATTTCTCCCCGGGACAGGCGCGGAACGATAGCGGAATTGGCGGACTCGCGAAATGAAATGGCATCGGGACGCAGGTCCGGCGGTCATGCTCCCGGGACGAGCGGTGTAATGCATCGGCTGTTCGCGGAAGTTTCGGGCGCTTCGCTGGATGCCGCGACGCGCGGCCTTTGCGCTGGTGATAGCGTGCGTTCCTTGGTGGAGATTGTGCGTGCGAAGGCTAGCCTGAGCTCCCCGGGCTCCTTGACCAGCTGCGACTTGCAGGCGACTGCGTCGAAGGTGGGGAACTTCGTTGCTCAGGTTCTGTTCCGATCCAGGGTGGACAATCATCGACGGAACGTTCACTGCCCGCGCGTCATGGCAGCGACGCACGCGAGATGCTGAGGATGGTTCCGCTCGCGCGTTCACTACCGAGTGCAATTGCAATCGATCGTCGAAGTTCGGCCCTGCAAATGCCGAACGAGCGCTCTATCTCTCTCGAATCGTCGTCGAGTAGCACCCCTCTTGCCAAAGGCCGGTCAATCCATGGAAAGTGAAGTCAACGCGGCACCGTCCCATTCCGATGCCCTGGTTTTTTTCGGTGCAACCGGCGATCTGGCCTACAAGCAGATCTTTCCCGCGCTGCAGGCCCTGGTGATACATGAAGGGCTGGATATCCCGATCATCGGTGTCGCGCATTCCGGTTGGACCGTCGAGAAACTGCGACAGCGTGCGCGCGACAGCATTTCTCATGCTGCCGAGGACCATGGCACGAGTTTCGATGAGGATGCGTTCGCAAAGTTGTCCGCACTGCTCCAGTACGTCGACGGCGACTACAAAGATGCCGCAACGTTTGAGCAACTCAAGCGGGCGCTAGGCAAAGCGCGTCATCCGCTGCACTACCTGGCGATTCCGCCGAGCCTGTTCAGTACGGTGGTCAAAGGTCTGCAGCAGGCCGGTTGCGCGGACGGCGCGCGCGTTGTCGTGGAGAAACCGTTTGGTCGTGATCTCGCTTCGGCGAAGGAACTCAATGGCATCCTGACAGCCGCATTTCCGGAAGATTCCATCTTTCGCATCGATCACTTCCTCGGCAAGGAAGCGATCATGAATATCCTGTATTTCCGCTTTGCCAATTCGTTTCTTGAGCCGATCTGGAATCGCAATTGCGTGGCCAGTGTGGAGATCACGCTGGCCGAGAACTTCGGCGTCGCCACGCGCGGCTCTTTTTATGAAACGGCGGGCTGCCTGCGCGACGTCGTGCAGAATCATCTGATGCAAATCGTCGCGTTGCTCGCGATGGAGCCGCCGGCTTATCAAGGTTTTGGCGCCGTGCACAGCGAGAAGGCCAAGGTGTTCCAGGCGATGCGTCCCCTCAAGCGGGAAGATCTCGTACGGGGTCAGTACGTGGGCTACCGTGACGAGCCCGGTGTGGCGAAGGATTCCGATGTCGAGACGTTCTGCGCCTTGCGTCTTTTCATCGACTCGTGGCGCTGGGGCGGTGTGCCCTGGTATTTGCGCTCGGGCAAGTGTCTGCCCGAAACGTTCGCGGAAATTCTGGTCGAATTGAAACCGCCGCCGCAGAAGTTGTTCGACGATGCGGCGACCGGCCCCGGCCAAGCCAACTATGTGCGCTTCCGATTGTCGCCGAACTCTGCTGTCGCACTTGCAGCGCGGGTCAAACGCGCGGGCAAGGAATTTGTCGGCGACCAGCGCGAGCTCTATCTGGTGGAAGAAGAGCCGGGCGAGAAATCACCGTATGAGCGCTTGCTCGGAGACGCGATGGCGGGCGATGGCGCGCTGTTCACCCGCGAGGAAGCTGTGGAGGCCGCGTGGATCGTGGTTGAACCGGTGCTTGAGAATCACGAT
>JBDSPX010000054.1:0-2819 GCA_039930065.1 Dokdonella sp. | reverse complement strand
CTCCTCGAGCAATCGCCGCAACGTGGTTTCGGCAATCGACAGTTGGCCCGCACGCGCCTGGGTGGCGGCCAGCACAACTTCGATTGCGATCGATTCTTCAGCGGGGGCGTCGGAACGCCGGCTCCATGCCGCGGCTTGAACCAGGTAGTCGATTGCCTTTGCGGTTTCACCGCGCACCCTCGCGACTGAACCGAGCGAGCGAAATATTTGTGCGAATTCTCGCGCTGGCGGCGGTTGGATCATCGTCAGGATTTCCCGCGCTTGCTCAAGATCGCGAGTGGCTTTGTCGTAGGCGCTCAAATTGACATAGGTCCGACCGGTGATGGCGAGAACGTCGGCAGCCGCGAGTGGATCGCTGGTCAGCAACTCATCGCGGGCCTGCTGTGATCCGTTGTCGAGAACGTCGATCAGGCTCGGTACGGTTCCCGCAGACGGCTCGGCGGACGAGAGTACGTTGGCCAGGAAATCTCGAACCTCAACAGCGCGCGTTGCCTGCAGCCGTGCGTTGTCACGCTCATGCCCGACTTGCCACACCGATAGACTGATCAAGGCTGCGACGAAAAGTGTCGCTGCAACAGCCAGGCGATTGCGCCGCGCAAATCGACTCGCTTGATACCAGAGCGAATACGGTCGAGCCGCAATCGGTCGACGCTCCAGCCATGCGCGCAAATCCGCGGCCAATGCCTCGACCGACTCATAACGCCGCTCAGGCTCGTTGGCCAAGGCCTTCAGAACGATCGTGTCGAGATCGCCGCCCAGTTCGCGCTGACGTACGTGACGGAGTGCGACTGGCAAATCAGTGTTTTCTCCTGCCGCACGTGATGGCAAAGTAAATGCCTGATCAGGATCAGCAGCAAGATCACGCGGCGGGCGACCGGACAGCAACATGTACAGTACGGCGCCGAGCCCGAACACGTCGGTCGCCGTTGTCGTTACTTGTCCGCCAAATTGCTCCGGTGCTGCAAATCGTGGCGTCATCGCCCGCATCGACGTCACCGTCGCATCAATGCTGCTTTCATCATCGATCAGGCGGGCGATACCGAAATCGAGCAATCGCGCGCGCGACTCCCGATCGACCAGAATGTTTGAAGGTTTCAGGTCACGATGAACGATCAGGCTGCGATGCGCGTAGGCAACCGCGGAGCAGACACTGAGGAAAACATCCACTATTTCCCGACTATTGAGGTCGTTGTCACGGCACCACGCGTCGATACGCATACCTTCAACCAGCACCATGGCCAGCCAAGGGGTGCCATCGACGAGCACGCCCGCATCGAGAAGGCCCGCGATATTGGGATGATCCAGCCGCGTCAGGATCGACTGCTCACGCAGAAAGCGCTCGCGACCGAGGCCGGCGAGCGCACCCATCGTCATCAGTTTGAGGGCGGCGATTTGCTTGGTGCCGCCAATGCTGCGCTGCGCGCGATAGACGACGGCCATGCCGCCGCGACCGATTTCCTCGAGGATGGACCAGCCAGCGATGCGTGCGGGTGGCGCGTCGACGTCGGCATGCACGCGATCCAGTGGACCGACCGAGCGATGCGCACTGAGCAAACGGCGCAGTCTAAGTTTCAGCGCGTCCGGTTCTTTCAGTTGTTCGATTTCCGCATCGCGCGCGGCGTCGTCCAGATCGAGCAAGCGATCAAACAGTGCCGATGCGCGGCGAAAAATTTCTTCGTCAGAATGGGTCATCGTCAGGAAACACCGATACCCGAATCCAGTTCCGCGTGCAGGAATGCGCGGGCGCGTTCCCACTCACGCTTGGCGGTCCGCTCGCTGCATTCGAGCAGTTCGCCGATTTCCATGAAAGTCAGACCGGCGAAAAAATGCAGCTCAACGACCTGACGCTGGCGTTCGTCGAACCGGTCGAGCCGATGCAACGCCTGATCCAGCGAAAGCAAGTCGCTATCCGTGCCACATTGGTCGCTGTCGACGAGCTGCTCGTCCAAGGTCAACGGTGCTGCTCCGCCACCATGTCGCTCGGCATGCCGTCGTCGTGCGTGGTCAAGCACGATGCAACGCATCGAACGCGCCGCGCAGGCAAAGAAATGGCGTCGATCCTGCAAGGTCAGCGCCTCATTGGCGGTCAAGCGCAGGAAGGCCTCGTGGACCAGCACCGTCGGCGTCAATGTCTCGTTGCGGTCGCGATAACGACCTTCGGCGAGTTGATGCAGGTCCGAGTAAAGCAGGGCGAACACGCGCTCCAGCGGCTGCGCATCGCGGCCGCGTGAAAGTGCCAGTAATCGGGTAATTTCGCTCATGGTCGCCGGACCAATGCACGATCGATTCGCGCATTCAACTTGTCGCGCTCGATTGTAGTGCAGGAAACACGTCTCGGCAGGCACTTCGCGGGTTCGCTGGCCCTTCGCCTGGCTGGGGATGTCCCACCGTGTCCCGATTCGGCGCCAAATTTCGATTGTCTGATTAACAACTCGCAAACGGAGCCAAACCATGATCTGTCGAAAACTCGCGGCATTCATTCTCGTTGCCGCGATCGCGCCTATCGCGAGCGCGACATCCACACCCAACCCGAACGGAACCGACGGGGGTTTGGTTGTCACGGTCGGTAGCGATGATGACTGCGATTACGCCAACATCACCGAGGCAACCGTGTTTGCACCGGCCGCGAGCACCCTCACTATTCACATCGCGAAGAACAACGTGATGGCAACCACGCAGACGATCATCGGTCGCAATGTCGCCATTGTCGGAGGCTACGACACTTGCAGCTCGACCACCCCGAGTGGCCACACTACGCTCGATGGCAGCGCGTTTACCGGCAGCGTACTGCGCACCAATGCCAGCTTCACCGGTTCGAC
>JBDSPX010000053.1:0-16587 GCA_039930065.1 Dokdonella sp. | reverse complement strand
GGCCTCGGTCGTGCACTCGGTGAAACGATGGCGGTCGCCTACGTCGTCGGCAACACCGTGCGCTTCTCGGTTTCGTTGCTCGAACCCGGCACCACGATCGCCGCCTTGATCGCAAACGATTTTGCCGAGGCCACCGACACCTATAAGTCCGCCCTGCTCCTGCTCGGATTTGTACTTTTCATCGTCACCTTCTTCGTGCTCGCGATTGCGCGCTTGATGCTGATGCAACTGCAACGCCGCGAGGGTTTGAAATGAACTCGGACATCGCCGAAACGGGCTCATCACGAGTTGCCGAGCGTCTCTACCGCAAGCGCAACATCATCAATCGCCTCGCGATCGTGCTGTCCTGCGCGGCCGCTTTGTTCGGTTTGTTCTTCCTCGCCTGGATTCTGTGGACGACGATCAGCAAGGGCATTGGCGGCATCAATTTCGCCTTGTTCACACAGAACACACCGCCGCCGCAGGAAGCGGGTGGTCTGGCCAATGCGTTCTACGGCAGCATGATGATGTGCGGCATGGGCATCCTGATCGGCACGCCGCTCGGGATCGCCGCCGGCACCTGGCTCGCCGAATATGCGGGCGCGCGCAAGATCGGGTTGGTCATACGCTTCGTCAACGACATTCTGCTTTCCGCGCCATCGATCGTGCTCGGCTTGTTTGTCTACACCCTCCTCGTGGCGCAGATGGGTGGCGGCTTCTCGGCCATCGCCGGATCGATTGCGCTCGCCTTCATTGTCTTGCCGGTGATTGTGCGCACTACCGACGAGATGCTGCGCCTGGTCCCCTCGCAAATGCGCGAAGCGGCGCTCTCACTCGGCGTACCGCAATGGAAAGTGATTGTGCAGGTGCTCTATCGTGGCGCCGCCTCCGGCATCGTCACCGGAATAATCCTCGCCTTGGCCCGCATCAGCGGCGAAACAGCGCCACTTTTGTTCACCTCGTTCGGCAACCAGTATTGGAGCACCGATCTTACCCAGCCAATGGCCAGCGTACCGGTGGTGATGAACCAGTTCACCGCCAGTCCCTACGAGAACTGGCAGACCCTGGCCTGGGCCGGCGCCCTCGTACTGACATTTTTCGTACTGGTGTTGAGCATGATCGCGCGAGCCATACTTTCCAGGAACAAGACCAGCCATGAATGACCTGACATTCGCCATGTCGGCACCGACCGTTGGCGCGGCCAGACGCGAAACCGACGTCGGCAAGGCACCGAAGATGAGCGCGAAGCATCTCAACTTCTACTACGACCGCTTCCACGCGCTCAAGGATGTCAATCTCGATATCGCCGAGCGTCGCGTCACGGCCTTGATCGGGCCATCGGGCTGCGGCAAGTCGACCCTGCTGCGCATCTTCAATCGAATCTACTCGATCTATCCAAAGCAGGAGGCCGAGGGTGAGGTCATTCTCGATGGCGAGAACATTCTTGGTACGAAATATTCGCTCAACCGGTTGCGTAGCAAGGTCGGCATGGTGTTCCAGAAGCCCGTGCCGTTTCCCATGTCAATCTATGAAAATATCGCCTATGCGATACGCCACTACGAAAAGCTCAAGAAGCCCGACATGGATGCGCGAGTCGAGGAGGCCCTGCGCCAGGGTGCGCTGTGGGATGAGGTCAAAGACAAGCTCAAACAAAGTGCACTGGGACTATCCGGCGGACAGCAGCAACGTCTTTGCATCGCTCGCGCAGTAGCCCTGAAGCCGCAGGTTCTTCTTCTTGACGAGCCGACCTCGGCGCTGGATCCGATTGCCACCGCCAAGATCGAGCAGTTGATCGCCGAACTCGCCGACCAGTTCACGATTGCCATCGTCACCCACAACATGCAACAAGCCGCTCGCTGCTCGGATTTCACCGCCTTCATGTATCTCGGCGAACTGGTTGAGTTCGGCGAAACGGAAAAACTCTTCACGCAACCGACGAAGCAACAGACCGAGCACTACATAACCGGCCGCTTCGGCTGAGGATCAGATCATGTCCCAAGGCAGCGAACACATTGTGAAAAGCTACGATGAAGAACTCAACCGCCTGACTGGCGAAATCCAGCGCATGGGTGACCTTGCGCTCAACGAGCTCGAAGCTGCAATCACCGCGGTGGTCGAACGCGACAGCGATGCCGCCGAGCGCATCGTAGCCAGCGACAAGGCCGTCGACGAACTCGAGAACGAAGTCAGCCAGGATGTGATCCGCCTGCTCGCCTTGCGCCAGCCAATCGCTCGCGATTTGCGCGAAGTACTCGCCGCACTACGCATCTCATCGGATATCGAACGCATCGGTGACTATGCCGCCAACGTCGCCAAGCGCGCGATTGCGCTAAACCGTGTCGATCTGGTGCGCCCGGTTTTCAGCCTGCCACGGCTTGGCAAGCTTGCCGCCGAGATCATCAGCGAAGTTCTGATTGCCTATCGTGACCGCGATGCTGACCGCGCCCTGCTCGCCTGGGCGCGCGACGAAGAACTCGACACGCTTTACACCGGCATGTTCCGCGAACTGCTGACCTACATGATGGAAGACCCGCGCAACATCACCGCCTGCACCCATCTGCTGTTCATGGCCAAGAACATTGAACGCATCGGTGACCATGCGACCAATATCGCCGAAAACATCTACTTCATCGTGCACGGCACCCAGATCGCGCAGGAACGGCGCAAAGGCGACAAAACCACCTCGATCGTCGCAAAAATCGGCAACATCTCGAGCTAGAAATAGACGCCCATTGGTGAATCCAACCTTCAGATCTTAACGGCAATCCGAATTCGTTATTCCCTGATCAAACGCTCTTCAACCAGTCGGCTGACGACGGAAGGATCGGCCAGGGTCGAGGTGTCGCCCAGTTGCTCAGGCGCGTTTTCGGCAATCTTGCGCAGGATGCGACGCATGATCTTGCCCGAACGCGTCTTCGGCAAGCCGGGTGCCCACTGCAGATGATCCGGCGTCGCAATCGGGCCGATCTCCTTGCGTACCCAAGCAACCAATTCCTTGCGCAGGGCGTCGCTCGGTTCGACATCGACGTTAAGCGTCACATAGGCATAGATGCCCTGACCCTTGATGTCATGCGGGCAGCCGACCACGGCTGCCTCGGCGACGGCTGGATGAGAAACCAGGGCGCTTTCGACTTCCGCCGTTCCCATGCGATGCCCCGAGACGTTGATGACATCATCAACGCGTCCAGTAATCCAGTAGTATCCATCTTCATCCCGACGCGCTCCATCTCCAGTGAAATAGCTTCCCGGATAGGTACGGAAATAGGTATTGATGAAACGCTCATGATCGCCGTAGACCGTGCGCATCTGTCCTGGCCACGAACCGGTCAGAATCAGATTGCCTTCGGCAGCGCCTTCGAGAACAACGCCGTTGGCATCGACAATGGAAGGCTTCACTCCGAAGAACGGCAAGGTCGCCGAGCCGGGTTTCAGAGCGGTCGCACCGGGCAAGGGAGAAATCAGGATGCCGCCCGTTTCAGTCTGCCACCAGGTATCGACGATCGGGCAGCGGCTGTCGCCGACCACACGGTAGTACCACTCCCAGGCCTCGGGATTGATCGGCTCACCGACCGAACCAAGCAGGCGAATGCTCGCTCGTGATGTCCGCTTTACTGGTTCTTCGCCCTCACGCATCAACGCACGGATAGCGGTCGGCGCGGTATAGAAGATGGTTACCTTGTGCTTGTCGACGACGTCCCAGAATCGCGAATGGTTCGGATAGTTCGGCACGCCCTCGAACATGACCGATGTCGCACCGTTGGCCAGTGGCCCGTAGACCAGATAGCTATGGCCCGTAACCCAACCGACGTCAGCCGTGCACCAAAAAACATCGTCCTCACGCAGGTCGAACACGCATTCATGCGTGTAGCTGCAGTGAACCAGATAGCCCGCCGTCGTGTGCAGGACCCCTTTCGGCGCGCCCGTCGAACCCGAGGTGTAGAGGATGAACAACGGATGTTCGGCTTCGCACGGCACGGCTTCATGCTGTTCGGATTGGCCTTCCATCAAGGCATGCCACCAGCGGTCGCGCGGCACCTGCATGTCGATGGCGCCGCCCGTTCTGCGCACGACCAGGACAGTCTCGACACAGTTTGTATTGGGACGTTCGAGCGCGGCATCAACATTGGTCTTCAATGCCGTGCTCTTCCCCCCGCGGAGACCTTCGTCAGCGGTTATCACAAGTTTACATTGACAATCTGCAACTCGACTCGCGAGTGAATCCGGTGAAAATCCCCCAAAGACCACCGTATGGACCGCGCCAATGCGCGCGCAGGCAAGCATGGCGATCGCTGTTTCGGGAATCATCGGCATGTAGATGGCGACGCGATCGCCTTTGGCGATGCCGAGGTTAGTGAGGAGATTGGCCGCCTTGCACACTTCGGCGTGAAGTTCGCGATAGCTGATGCATCGAGATTCAGACGGATCGTCACCCTCCCAGATGATCGCCGACTTGTCGCCACGCGTTGCAAGATGACGATCAAGACAATTGGCGGCGACATTGAGCACGCCATCTTCAAACCAGCGGATATGCAGATCGCTGGCGTCGAATGAGACGTCGCTGACCTTGGTGTAAGGTTCTATCCAGTCGAGACGCTTGCCGACGCGCCCCCAGAATGTCTCGGGATCGGCGACGGATTCGGCATACATAGCCGCATATTTCTCATTGGTTATCAGAGTATTGGCGGAAAATGCGGAAGGAACTGGATAGCTGGCGGACATGATGGTCTCCTCTGGGCTGGGCCTCTCGGAACGTTTCGATAATGCCATGCGCACAGCGGCTCCGATCACGCAGTCGCCTTCGTTGGCGTATTGACCAATGGCCAATGGCTCGTCAACCATGCGTTGCGCCTATTCTCCCGTCAGGGTTTCCGCATCCATCGGTTCTAGTCGCCAATGCCCAAACTGGATGTCGGTGTGGAATTGAGGCTGCCAATCGCGAACGTGAAAGTGGCGTCGACGGTGCGTTGACCCAGCTGCTGTTCACACCCCAATATTCATTCGGAGGGACCATCGATCATGGCGAATGCTGCATTGGCACCATTCAAGCCGCTGACCCAGGGCCACAAGAAAGTCATCTTCGCCTCCAGCCTCGGCACCGTTTTCGAGTGGTATGACTTCTACCTCTACGGCTCACTCGCCGCAATCATCGCCCGGCAATTCTTCACCGCGCTGAATCCGACCAGCGGCTTCATCTTCGCCTTGCTCGCATTCGCCGCAGGCTTCGCGGTGCTACCGTTCGGCGCGCTGCTGTTCGGTCGTCTCGGCGACATGATCGGTCGCAAATACACCTTCCTCGTGACCATCGTGATCATGGGCCTGTCAACGTTTCTGGTTGGCGTGCTGCCCAGCTACGCAACGATAGGCGTCGCCGCCCCGATCATGCTGATCACGTTGCGATTATTGCAAGGCTTGGCGCTCGGCGGTGAGTACGGAGGGGCAGCTACCTATGTCGCCGAACATGCACCGCACGGCAAACGGGGTCTGTACACCAGCTTCATCCAGACCACGGCGACGCTCGGCTTGTTTCTGTCCCTGCTGATCATCCTGGGTTGCCGCTATTACCTCGGCACCGAAGCGTTTGAAGCGTGGGGCTGGCGCATTCCGTTCCTGCTTTCGTTCGTTCTGTTGATGGTATCGGTCTGGATACGCATGCAGCTGGCCGAATCGCCGCTTTTCCAGCAGATGAAGAACGAGGGAAAGACCTCGAAGGCACCACTGACCGAAAGCTTCCTGACCAAGAACAGTCGCATTGTCATTCTTGCCTTGCTCGGCGCCACCGCCGGTCAGGCGGTCGTCTGGTACGCCGGCCAGTTCTATGCGCTGTTCTTCATCACGCAGACGCTCAAGATCGAGCCGACGACGGCCAACCTCATGATCGCCGCAGCGCTGATCATCGGCACCCCGTTCTTCATCGTGTTTGGCTGGCTTTCGGACAAGATCGGACGCAAGCCGATCATCATGGCCGGCTGCCTGCTGGCCGCTGTCACGTATTTCCCGATCTTCAAGGGCCTGACCCATTACGGCAATCCAGCGATCGAGGCGGCCGCACAAACCAGTCCGATCGTCGTCATCGCCGATCCATCCACCTGCAAGTTCCAGTTCAACCCGGTCGGCACTTCAAAGTTCACGAGTTCGTGTGACATCGCCAAGAGCATTCTCGCCCGCAGCGGTACACCTTATTCGAACGAATCGTCTGCGGCGGGCACGGTCGCCAGGATCAAGATCGGCTCAAACGCGCTGACGTCCTATGAAGCCGCTCGGCTTGAAGCCGAAACCGCCGCCAGTGAAGCGGCACGCTTCAAAGCTGATGTCGAGGCGGCACTGACCCATGCGGGCTACCCTGCGAAAGCCGATCCGGCTCGCATCAATACACCGATGCTCATCGTGCTGCTGACGATTCTCGTGATCTACGTGACGATGGTCTATGGTCCGATCGCTGCCTGGCTGGTCGAGATGTTCCCGACCCGGATCCGCTATACCTCGATGAGCTTGCCCTACCACATCGGCAACGGCTGGTTTGGCGGTTTCCTGCCGACCATTTCGTTTGCTCTCGTCGCGGCCACGGGCAATATCTACCAGGGTCTCTGGTATCCGATCATCATCGCGGTGATGAGCTTGGTCATCGGCACCTTGTTTCTGCCAGAAACCAAGGATGTCGACATCTCGAGCTAGCAACGTACCCGGGAGCGCCTGCTGCCCAAGCGGCAGGCCAACAAACGCGCAGAGCCTCCCCTGTGTGGCCCTGGTGGGGTCGGATCGCAAGATCCGGCCCCACTTTCTTTTTCAGCACCTCGAGCTACGCGCGCTCACATCTGGCCACCGCCTGTACTGAGCGTGGTTCGCATACCGTGACGCGCCCCCTTGCAAGTCCGATTCGTCACCTGCATTATCCGCCGCGAGACCAACTCAAACTCGGTCCAGAGACTTAGTTTGGCAACGCCGGAAACGAAGTGAGGGGACCCTGGGCAGCGACTCACGCCAGCGGACACTTGATTCAGGCCGTGACATTGACGGGGATCGGGACTTTGCGGCTTGTTCTGTTTGGCAGCATCATGGCGACCCTGGTCGGCTGTGCCTCGACCCCGATGGCGCCTCGCGACGCTCGCGCCGAGGATGCGAATGTCGCGCCATCGCACGACGAGCTCATTCGTCAGGACGTCTCTGCGACCTTGACCGCCGCTCAACCGGTTGTGGTCGACAATCCCTACGGCGACGTGAGGCTTCGCTTCGGCGGTTACAAGGATGAACTTGAAATCCATGCTGTCGCGCAGAAGCCAGACAAGGCGAGTTCAATTGTCCTGCAGCCTGGCAGCATCGATGGAACCTATCGGATTGCCCCGCGACTTCCGCGTGACACGCTGATTGTCGAGGGCCAGCGTCTGGATCTCGTCGTCTTCGTTCCGCTCGGACACTCGGTCAATGTGCGCACTGAAAGAGGCGTAATTGAAAGCCGAGGCATTCGCGCGGCGATCGACCTGCGCAGCACCAGCGGCAATATTGCGATCCGCGGCACCCAGGGTGAAGTCCATGCCGAGACCGGGCCTGGAACCATCGAAGCCTCCCTTCTGCATGCTGCTCCCGGATCGCATCAACGCATCGCGACCAGCACCGGCTCCATCGTCCTGGCCGTCAGCGACGATCTCGATGCGCGCGTGCAGATGTCGACTTCAGCTCTATTTGCGACGGAATACTCGGTTCAGATCGAGCGATTGACCGGCCAGGAGCCGAACAAGCGTGCCATTGCGCTTATCGGCGAGCAGAAATCGGAACTACTCGTAGAAAGCCGGCGCGGCGAGATCCGCTTGCAACGCTGGACAGGATTCACAACAGCGGATGGACGACCCGTCGAAGAAGACGAAGACGCGGATACCGACAGCGATTGACCTACTGCCCACCATCATCGCAACGCAATCGATGGTGCATGAGAGCCAACAACCCAACACGACGCAAGAGGATTTCAAAATGAATTTCCATAATTGCAGAATTCCGATAGTCCTGCTCAGTCTTTTGCTGGCTTTGCCAGCGAGTGCAGCGGACTCGTTTGTACCGACTGCGTCGAACGGCGTACAGGTCGGCGAGCCGGTCAGCGCAATCAGCATTGATGTCGATCTTCGCGACTTGCCAACCGCTGCCGCATGGCGCCCAGGCATGCCGATCAAGGAAGCCCACAAGCGGCAGTTCTTTGCGCCGGGCCGCACTGACACATCGGCACCAAGCTGGATCCTGACCGAGCCGGATCGCTTGCCCGAGTTGCAGAAACTCTGGGACGACAACGTGACTTCGCTATTGCGCCAAAGCCGCTCGCAAAGCCGCGTCAGCATCAATAACGCTTCGACGGGCGTGTCACCGGGCGATCCCGTCGTCGATGTCAGCGCCAACTACATCATTTACGGCGTCAACGGCAGCAGCGGCACCACGTTTACCGTCTACAACAAAACCGGCACCAAACTGGCCGGGCCGACCACGTTCAAGTCACTCGCGCCCAGCGGCGATGGCTGCAGCACCTCGGTGAGCGACCCGATCATCCTCTTCGATCGTCTCGCCAACCGCTGGTTCCTTCTGGAAATGGGCGGCACCTCATCCTCCGCCAAGATGTGCATCTATGTTTCCAAAACCGAGAATCCGGTGTCTGGCGGCTGGTGGTTTTATGGTTTTTCGACACCAACCCAGAATGACTATCCCCATTGCGGCGTTTGGAACAATGCCTATGTTTGTACAGACAACGAAGGCGGCAGCAATGTCACCGCTTACGCCTACGACCGCGCCAACATGCTCAACGGCGCAACCGCACGCGCGCAGCAGCGCTTTGTCACGGTACCGGCCCTTGCTGGATACGGTTTCCAGGCGCTGACGCCGGCGACGTTCATGGGCGATTCCGCGCATGCACCGCCCGCGTCGACGAAACAGATTCTCGCCCGCCACAACGATGATGAAGCCCATGCCGGCAGTTCGGCCGATGGCACTCGTGATTTCATCGATTTGTATTCGATCAATATCGACTGGAATACGCCAGCCAATAGCGGTATCTCGACGCTGCCGCGCATCGCCATCACCGAGTTCAACAGCTGGTTCCGTGATTACTCGACCTTTGCGACCGTGCCGCAACCGGGTTCCACATCGCGCATCGATCCGATCCGCGAAGTGATCCTCAACTCGCTCGTGTACCGCAATCTCGGCAGCTACGAATCGATCGTCGGCCAGTTTGCGACCAACGTGAATGCTGCTCGCAGCGGCACCACGGTCAACGCCGGCATCCGCTGGTTCGAATTGCGCCGCACCGGTGGCGGCAACTGGACCTTGCAGCAGGAAGGAACCTACGCTCCGGGTGACAGCACGACCCAGCATCTGGTCGGCACGATCGCGACCGACAACAAGGGCAATATTGGCCTTGGCTACAACACGACCAAGACTTCCTCGCCAACGGTCTACGCAACGCTCGGCTACACCGGACGCATGGCTTCGGATCCGGCTGGCGTGATGACCCTCGGTGAAAATACCGTCGCTGCCGGAACCGCGGCGGAGACCTCCGGGCGCTGGGGCGACTACTACCAGATGGCGGTCGATCCGACCGATGACTGCACCTTCTGGATGGTTGGCATGTATCGCCCATCCGGTAGCTGGAACACGCGTGTGCAGGATTTCAAATTCAGCGACTGCGGCGCTGCACCGACCACGTATTCGGTTTCCGGAACGGTAAGCACGGGAACCGGCGTCGGCATCTCGGGCGTCACGGTCAGCACCGGCTCGGTCAGCACAACGACCAATTCAAGCGGGGCCTACACACTTGGCAGCCTGGCCAATGGCGGCTACACGCTGATTCCGAGCCTGGGCGGCTATACATTCTCGCCGAGCAATCGCAGCGTGACCGTCAGCGGCGCCAACGTATCCAGTCAGAACTTCACGGGTACCGCGACAACCAACAATCCGCCCGTTGCCAACTTCAGCTTCTCGATCAGCAATCTGGTCGCCAGCTTCAGTGACAGCTCGACGGATGGCGATGGCACGATCGCATCGCGTTCCTGGAATTTCGGCGACAGCACAACGTCGACTGCGACCAATCCAGGTCACACCTATGCCGCCGCCGGAACCTACAGCGTTGTCCTCACCGTTACCGACAACGGTGGCGCAACCAACAGCGTCACCAAACCGGTGACGGTCACAGCACCGCCGAGCAACGTTCTGCAGAACGGCGTAACCGTCAGTGGCCTTGCTGCGACCACCGGTACCGACATCCTCTACACGATGAACGTACCTGCAGGCGCTTCTGGATTGAGCTTCGTGATGTCCGGCGGCAGCGGCGATGCCGACATGTACGTGAAGTTCGGCAGCGCGCCGACGGATTCGACCTACGATTGCCGTCCGTACGTCAGCGGAAACTCGGAATCCTGCCCGGTCAGCACGGTCCAGGTCGGCACCTACTATGTGCGCGTCAAGGCTTACTCGACATTCTCGGGCGTCTCGCTGACCGGCAGTTATTCAACCACCAGCAATAGTGCGCCAACCGCGAACTTCAGCTTTACCAGCAGCGCGTTGACTGCAAGCTTCACCGATGCCTCGACCGACAGCGACGGCACGATTGCCTCGCGCTCGTGGAATTTCGGCGACGGTGGTTCATCGACATCGACAAACCCGAGCCACGCCTATGCAACCGCGGGCACCTATAGCGTGACGCTGACGGTGACCGACAATGGCGGCGCAACCAACGCAACCACGAAATCGGTGACGGTTTCGGCTCCGAGCGGATGCACACCATCGGGAACCGTGCTTTGCAACGGAACGACTATCACGGGATTGTCCGCGACCAAGAACAACTTCACTTCGATCTATACCCTCGTGGTTCCTGCGGGAGCGAGCAACCTGAGCTTCTCGATCTCAGGGGGTTCGGGTGACGCGGATCTGTATGTTCGACTCGGATCAGCGCCGACCACATCCAGCTATACTTGCCGCCCGTACACATCGGGAAATAGCGAAACGTGTTCGTTTGCAGCGCCGACGGCAGGCACCTATTACGTCGCAGTACGCGCCTATGCGACGTTCTCGGGACTCAGCCTGACCAATTCTTACACCCCATAGATCTGAGGGGGAGTTGCCGGAAACGGCGACCTGCGGCGACCGGAGGGATCCGGTCGCCGTTTTCTTTTGCAGATTAGCCGAGAGATCCGCACAAGGTTCGGCGTCCTCGATAGTCGGACAGCTTGGCTAATGGATTGGGGCTCTTTCTCAGGGAAGAGAAAAAGCGTCAGCGCGCAGCGCCGACCCACACGAGCCGAGATGCGGCGCGGGTTTCGCTGGCTGGGCTCACTTTACTGCTACGTGGTTGGTTCAAGGTGGAGAAAAAGCGTCAGCGCGCAGCGCCGACCCACACGAGCCGATATGTGGCGCGGGTTTCGCTGGCTGGGCTCGCGTTACTGCTACGTGGTTGGTTCAAGGTGGAGAAAAAGCCTCAGCGCGCAGCGCTGACCCACCAAAACATCAACTCAATGCCCTGCCTGAGCTCAGCGTAGTTGGCTGTCTTTGCTGCCGCGGCGGTTGTAGCCAGTTGCCGCAAGTTGATCGCGGTCCGCCGCCTCCTGACAAACCACACACAGTCGAACGCCAGGCACCGCTTTGCGCCGCGCCTCGGGAATCTTTGCTCCGCACTCTTCGCAATGCTTCAAGCCAGGCCCCTGTCCCAGCTTGGTGCGCGCGCGCTTGATGCCATCCTTTATGGTCGCGTCAATCTGATCCTGGACCGCGCCATCTCCTGCCCAACCCGTTGCCATGACTGCTTCCTCGCGATACGCATTCAACTGGACACTACAAGGGTACCGCTGAACTCGCCATCCGTCGCCCCATCGGTCGCCATCAACTTGTCGCCAATCGAACCGCACTGATGCAGAATGCTCCGCCCGAATTTCCTCCGATTACGGCTTGGCCTCCTGGAGTGCAGAACAATGAAAGATCTTACCCAAGGGCCGATCAGCCGCCACATCGTGCAGATGGCTGTGCCAATGGCGATCGGCATGTTGATCCAGACCCTGTATTTTCTGGTTGATCTGTATTTTGTTGCCCGGCTCGGTGATGCGGCCATCGCCGGCGTCAGCCTCGGCGGCACGGTCATGTACATCATCCTCGGATTGACCCAGATGCTCGGCGTCGGCACCGTAGCGCTGATCTCGCATGCCGTCGGTCGCAAGGATCAAGCGGATGCGAATCTCGTGTTCAACCAATCGATCGTTCTGTCGGCAATCTGCGCGGCACTGACGCTGATTGGCGGATATGGGATTGGCGCAATTTATGTCCAATCGATCGGTGCCGACGCCGAAACGACCGCCGCCGGAATTTCCTATCTGTACTGCTATATACCTGGACTGGCCCTGCAATTCGCCTTGATCGCGATGGGTTCCGCCTTGCGCGGAACCGGCATCGTCAAACCAACGATGATTGTCCAGGCATTGACCGTGATGTTGAATATCGTGCTCGCTCCGATCCTGATTGCAGGCTGGATTAGTGGATATCCGCTCGGCGTCGCCGGTGCAGGATTGGCCAGTTCGATTTCTGTGGCGGCAGGCGTGATCCTCATGGCGATTTATTTCTCGCGCATGGAGAAATACGTCGGCTTTCATCGTGAGCAGTGGAAGCCGCGATTCAAGACCTGGAAGCGCATGCTTTCAATCGGACTGCCGGCCGGCGGCGAATTCGCCCTCATGTTTGTATTCATGGCGGTGATCTACAGCGTGATCCGTGATTTCGGCACCGCCGCCCAAGCGGGCTTTGGCGTCGGCGGACGCGTCATGCAGGCGATCTTCCTGCCCGCGATGGCCATCGCATTCTCCACACCTGCCGTGGCTGGTCAGAATTTCGGAGCAGGCAAACCCGAACGCGTTCGTGAAACGTTTCGCACTGCCGTCATCATGACCAGCATCCTCATGTTGTGCCTCACCCTGCTCTGCCAATGGAACCCGGCATGGTTCATTTCGCGATTCACCAGTGAAACCGAAGTCATTGCGGTTGGTGCAACGTTCTTGCGCATCATCTCGCTCAACTTCATCGCCCAAGGCATCATCTTCAACTGCTCGGGCATGTTCCAGGCACTCGGCAACACGTGGCCCGCGCTGGCCAGCACAGCAACCCGCTTGATTACGTTTGCCGCGTTCGTGATCTGGCTTTCGCAGCGCCCGGGATTTCGCATCGAGTATGTCTGGTATCTTTCGGTGGCGACGGTCGCCGTGCAGGCCCTCATCAGCTGGCTACTACTGCGCTGGCAAATGGGCAAGCGGCTTCCTGCGGGCTAAACAGCGACAGGTCCAAGCCACCTTGAATGAAAGCCTCTCAATCGGCCGGGAAAAATTCGTAGTCTGGCCTTGGTCCGGTGGCAGCAAGCGCCTGCCCACGAAGGTAGTCGACACCCAAGCCTGCCAGGCGCCGGACCGATGCGGTATCTGTCACCGACGTGACAATCAGTTCCCGTTCCCGCGAATGCAAATTCTCCGCGAGAGCTTGAATATCGGCGTCGCAAGCGGCGTTCAAGGCAGCATACGAAACACGCAGAAAATCGCCAGGCAGTTTCGACCAGGCCGAGACCTCGGCAAGATCTTCACTTCGCCCACACAAGCAAACACCAACGCCGAATCGACGCAGGCGCACGATGCGCATCAGGTTGTCCTTTTCCAACAGCGCCGAGTCAACTTCGAGCTCGATGATCAGGCGTGTACGAAGATGCGGGCGACGACGTAACTCTTCGACGAACCAGCGCCATGCAAGACCACACAAGCTTTCAATGACAGCAGGAACAATCAAGCGGGTGCGACGCCCCGCACGACGCTCTTGTTCCAGCGTCTCGAATGCATTGAACAAGCTGATACGGTCGATCATTACCATCGAACCGGACTCGCGGGCCAGACGCAGGTACTCGCGCCGATAAACACCGTTCAGCGGCGCGCGTAAATCACGCAACTTGGCGTGTACCGAGTATATTTGTCCTGCTTTTGCACTTGCCGGCATCAACGGCTGAAATTCGACGATGATGTTGGTGCCTGTCTTCGCCTCTTCGACCCACTCGCGGATAATCAGGACACGCTCGGCCAGCATCGGCTCATGCTCGCGACTCAACACGCCTTCATGGCGATTTCCGCCATGGCGCTTCGCGATTCCCTGGGCAGCATGTGCTGTGGCAAACCACTGCTGGGCCGGATCGGCTGAACGCACACTCGGCGAGAGTGCCAGACCCACCGAGACTGACAACAGCATCGGTTCTTCGGTGACGATAATCGGCTCAGCTCTGATGACCCTGCAAATCTGGTCAGCCAGATCGACAATCTCCGCCGCGCTGTCGCGACGGACCAGCACGCCAAAACCAAACTCCAGCCAGATCGTGATCGCATCCTGCGCCGAGAGTAGCTTCGTGATGCGTGCGCAGATCGTCTCCTCAAGATCGAAAGCAGCAGTGCGATCCAGCTCAGCACCCAAGCCCGGCGTCTGATCAACTTGGATCGCCATGAGTACGCTGATTGTCGACTCATCCGACTCGGCAATGCGCGTTAGCTGTGAAAGGAAATCCGAGCGACGCAACATGCCACCGACGATGCCAGGAAGCGCCGGCTTGCCGTCGTTCGCGGCACCGAGTGCTTGCGTAACACTGGCGATATCGTTCCGCGCAGAAACCTTGGGCACCGCCAACGGCGCAAAGTTGCCAGCGGATGGTGCTGGTCCATGCGCAGTCGAAGCAGCACACGCCTCGCTTGGGCGCGCGGTGACGTTCCAACCCGCCCTGATCCACGGCTCCTGCCAGCCATCAGGCAGGATCGAATCCGGCGTGAACAAGAGGATCGCATTTCGTTCACACACGCCGCCGAGCTTGGGCCGTTCAACGTCGGTCCGTTCAGCTTCTTCCACACATTCAAGCGGCACGAGTTTCATTCAAAGTTTCACATGATCGATTCAGGGTCGAATCCATATGACCTTGCAAGCTCCGCGCCATGCTGTGCGAACCCAACTCTTGCGGACCGAGTCGAATAGCGCGCCTTCACCGACAGAAAGTGACACCACGCGCACTTTTTATCGTGATTGCATCACGCAGCTTGGTGGGTTGGAGCCGAGTTGATCTCAACGTGATGGCGCGCGCATCGATCGCCACCCGATTGAAGGCTATGTGGATGGTTGATTCTGGCGACGTGCCGAAAGCAGCGCCTGCTCGCCCGACCTTCGTTCGCCCGCGCCGTCGATGAAGCGCGTCCCTACCGCAGCTATTTCCCGCTGGGTGCTCCCGATCATGATTGATTCGATGCCTCGAAAAACGAAAGGGACCGCCGAAGCGGCCCCTTCCATCAATTACCAAACCTTTACGCGCTTGTCGGGCGCGAGATATAGCGCCTGCCCTTCTTTCACATCAAAGGCCGGATACCACGCATCGATATTGCGCACCGTTTGCGCGCGGTAGTGACCAGGCGAATGCCCATTGGTCAGTACCGTATTGCGAAGCGCTTGCTCGCGGAATTTGCTCCGCCAGACTTGCGCCCAGCCGAGGAACACGCGCTGATCAGGCGTGAAGCCGTCGAGCGTCGCGGCGGGATGATCGGCATGCGCCATCTTGTAGGCGTCATAAGCGGTCGCCAATCCAGCCACGTCAGCGATGTTCTCGGCAAGCGTCAACTTGCCATTGACTGACAGATCGGGAAACGGCTTGTACTGGTCAAACTGCGCCGCGAGCGCCGCACCGGCTGCCTCGAAGCGGGCGAAATCTTCCTTTGTCCACCAGTTCTCAAGTTTTCCGGTCTCGTCGAACAAGGCACCGTTGTTGTCAAAACTGTGACTGATCTCGTGGCCAATCACGCCGCCGATCCCGCCGTAATTCATCGCATCGTCCGCAGCGCCGTCAAAGAATGGCGCCTGAAGAATTGCCGCTGGAAAGGTCAGGCGATTTTCCAGAGGAATGTTCAACGCGTTGACCGTCTGCGGCAGCATGAACCATTCGCCGCGATCGATCGGCTGACCGAGTTTTGCGAGGTTGCGCCGATAGTCGAACTGCTCGGCGCGTTCGGCATTGCCGAGCGCATCGTCGCGACGAACCTCGAGCGCTGAATAATCGCGCCAACGATCGGGGTAGCCCATACCAACCTTGAGTCCGGCCAGTTTGGATTTGGCTCTCTCCTTCGTCGCCGGGGTCATCCACTCGGCGGCGTCGATGCGGTTGCCAAACGCGGCGATCAGGTTGGCGACCATTTCATTGGCGCGCGCCTTGGTCTCCGCGGAAAAATGATTCTTGACATAGATCTTGCCAATGGCTTCACCGAGCGCGGTATCCGCTTCATCAACCGCACGCTTCCATCGATCGCGCTGTTCGGGCGTGCCCGAAATCGCGCGCTTGTTGAAGGCGAAATGCTCATCGGCAAATGCCTTCGGCAAGTACGGCGACTCACGTTCGATGACATGGAACGTCAGATAGTCCTTCCAATCAGCCAATGAATGCTTCGCTACGAGCGCCGCGATTCCAGTCACGGCTTTCGGTTGCCAGACGATGAAATCGGCTTGCGCGGAAAGGCCGGCGGCATCAAAGAATCCAGCCCAATCGATACCGGGCGCCTTGGACGCGAAATCCTTCTGGAGCCAGGTATTCGCGCCCTTCTCGAC
>JBDSPX010000052.1:0-16137 GCA_039930065.1 Dokdonella sp. | reverse complement strand
GGCCAAGAGAAAGGCACCAAAGAGAAGGCCACCCCAAAGCGACGCTCTCCGGGCATCCTGCCCTGCGAGTCCGCGAAGCGACTCCGGGGTTTGTCGACAGTCCATCCTTGGACTGACGCCAAACTGGGCGCAATCCATTGCGCCCACCCTGCGGGCTTTCCTCCGCCACTTCGCCGCCGCTCAGGGGGCCCATTCACTGCGCATCCTGCTCAGCCAAGACGAAGCAGATCGCAGCAAGTTTCGGCTTTGCTCGTGTATTTCCTTCTCCCGGTAGGCGGGAGAAGGTGCCGAAGGCGGATGAGTTGCTTTGGCTTTGGCTTTGGCTTTGGCTTTGGCTTTGGCTTTGGCTTTGGCACTGGCGCGCACGATGCGCGCTACCGGGGTCCCCTCGATTGCGGCGAGACTGCGAAGGAATTGTCCGAAGGATGGCCCACACGATGTGGGCCAGTTCGACGCCAGTCCATGGATGGACTGTCGGCGAACCCCGTAGCAGGCTCGCGGACCTGGAGCACAGGGACTGTGCGTAAGGCGCGAGTGTGGGGTGGCCTTTCTCTTGGTGCCTTCTCTTTACTCCGGGCTCCTGCCCTCCGCCCTTGCGGGCCAGCTTCGCTGTTCGCGCCGCTCCTGCGGCACAGTGGCCACGCAAAGAGAAGACACTCGCTCGCTGGAAGCGAGTGAAAAAAGGCAAGGATGCCGCGCGATGAAAGAGCGTGCTCTAGTAGGTGAAAGTCAATGGATCACAAGGCGCATAACGGCAAACTATTTCGCGTCGTACAAAGCCTTGACGTCCTTGAACAGCATCGCTGAACTGTCCGGGCGCGAATAGAACATGTGACCGCCCGGATAATTCTTGACCGCGACGCGGCTTGCGTCACCCATCGCCGGCATCTGATCGACCGCAAGCAGCGAAACCATGAATGGACAGGACAGATCATCCCAGCCATGCGCGATCAACACGCGCAACCGTGGATCATTCGCCACCGCCTTGCGCAACTGGCTGACCGAGCCTTCCTCGGCATCGTCATCCTGATGCCAGAGATGGCCGACGTCGTAACTCAGCGCGTTGTAACGACCATCGACCTTCCAGCCGACGGTCTGGGTGACAAAATTGACCATCGCGGTGGTCGTCGGCGCGATGATGCCGTTGAGGATCGGGTCGCCTGCTTGCTGGTGTGGCGAATTCGGGAACGGGTCCCAGGCGGTGACGTTGGAATCGTAGCGACTGCCAAGCTTGCCTTCGGCGCGGTAGATCTCGCGCAGATACGCCTGAGTTTCAATGCGCCCTCCGGACCGTTTGACGAACAGCGGATCGAGCCCGGTCATCTCGGTCACCTTTGCGATCATCGCTTCGGTGGCGGCAGGATCGGAACGACCCTTCAACAGCGTGGCGGCATATTCGCCGCGCGTGTAGGCGATGACTGGCGCCATCGTCGCCTCGCTGAGCTTGCCCTGACGTTCCAGATGCGCGGCGGCGATCGCAGGCAAGGTGGTCATCCACGGCAACGGCGAGACCGTGTCATCACTCCACGCTGCAGGATCCAGATACGGCGAAATCAGGATCACGCCGCTCATCGCGACGCCAAGCCGGGTCTGCAAATATTCCGTGATACGCGGGCCGCGAAAGCCGCCGTAGCTTTCGCCGGCATAGTACTTGCGCGAGTTCATGCGACCGTTCTTGACCAGCCAGTCGAACATGATCCGCGAGAGGTATTCGATGTCGACGTCGGTGCTGTAGAAATCCGTGGTCGCCTGTTTGTCATCGACCAATGCGCGGCTGTAGCCCGTGCCGATCGGATCGATGAAGACCAGATCGGTGAAGCCGAGCCAGGTATCCGGGTTGTCGTGCAGGGTCGGATCGGCCGACGGTGAATCGCCTTCGACACCAAATTTGACTTTCTTCGGACCAATCGCGCCGAGGTTCAGATACACCGATGAAGCGCCGGGTCCGCCATTCAAGGCAAACGTCACCGGACGGTTTGCGCCGGCCATCGTGTAGGCGGTGTAGACCACCTCGCCGGTGGTTTTGCCTTTCGCGTCACGCACCGGCAATGCGCCGATGCTCACGGTGTATTTCAGCGTGGTGCCGTCGACCACGGTGCTTTGCGCAACCCTCGCTTCAGCGGGCAGCGGCGGCAAGTTGAAATCCGACTTCGGTCCGACATCAGCCTCAGCCTTCGGCGAATCAGCGGCGAAAGCGCCTGGCGCGGGGACACTGAACAGGGCCAGGGCGGCCAGAATGACGGCCGGCGTGAAAATGCGCATGGCGGGATCCTCGCAGAGTCGATCAGCAAGAGTAGATGACGTACACATCGCTCAAACGTGCCAGAAGCCATGCGCGCGCGCCGACGCAATGCTGAATCGTCTCGGCTGGCAACAATCCCTCCATCTGCCGCGATCCGATACGAACGGCTACAATCGGAGTCTTGTGCGCGACCGTCGTGCGCATCCGCAAACCTGTCGAATTCAAGGAAGTCCGCATGTCCACGTCCGAGCAAAGCTGGTTTACCGAAGCCCACGAATCGTCAGGTTCCTCCATCGGCTTTCGCACCCACGCCCGCCTGCATGCCGAGCAGACTCCATTCCAGTCCATCGAGATTTACGATTCGACCGACTGGGGCAAGCTCATGGTCATCGACGGCTGCATGATGCTGACCACGCGCGACAACTTCTTCTATCACGAGATGATGTCGCACCCGGCGCTGTTCACGCATGCGCGCGCCAAGCGCGTCATCATCATCGGCGGCGGCGATTGCGGCACCTTGCGCGAAGTACTGCGCCACGACGTGGTGGAGTCGGCTGTACAAGTTGAAATCGACGAGCGCGTGACACGTCTGGCCGAGCAGTATTTCCCCGAGCTGTGCGAGGCCAACAACGATCCGCGCGCACAGCTGATTTTCGACGATGGCATCAAGTACATGGCCGAATGCGAGCCGGACTCCATCGACCTTGTCATCGTCGATTCGACCGATCCGGTCGGCCCGGCCGAAGGTTTGTTCAATGCTGCGTTCTACACAAGTTGCTTCAAGGCGCTGCGCAGTGGCGGCATCTTTGTCCAGCAAAGTGAATCGCCGATGGCGCATCTCGCCCTGATCAAATCGATGCGCTCGGCGATGCGTACCGCGGGTTTCCAGGCCGTGCGCACGCTGACCTTTCCGCAGCCGTGCTATCCGACCGGCTGGTGGAGCGCGACGCTCGCCCGCAAGGGTGCCGATCTATCCGATTTCCGCGAGCGCGGCGCACAAACCAAGCAGTTTGCAACGCGCTACTACAACGCCGAGATCCACAAGGCCGCTCTGAGCATGCCCGAATTCATGCGCGAAGCGCTCGGCGAGTGAGGCAGCGCGCAACCGCCGGGCTGTTCGCCCGAAGGTCGTCAAGCGCGGTTTGAATCGCTGTTTCAGCCCGCTTTCGGCAACCGCGGAACGCCATGATGATCGCGCTCTTCGACAATCAGCGCCTGCGTGTCGACACGGATCGCATCACGTCCCTGCAAAGGAACGGCGGGTTGGTTGCGCAGATTGAGCAGGGCATTGCTGTAGCAGCGATTGGCCAGTGCTTCTTCGCCAGATCCCGCGTAGCAATCGCCGAGGGTTTCCCAGGCGATCGGTGACTCGGTGATCTGCACCGCGCGACCCACGTACTGGATGCCCTTGCCCCAGAGTTTCTGGTCGCGGCACAGACGACCCAGCGAAGTCAGCAGCCAGGTGCTGTTTGGCGCGATCGAAAGCCAGGCTTCGGCATGTTTGGTGCGCGTCGCGAGCTCGGCCGGTCCGAGATCACTGTAGGCGAGTGACAGCGGATCGTTCCATTCGCGACGCAGGGCTGTTTCGATTTCGTCCATTGCGGCCAAAGTCTGGCCAAAATGTGCCGAGCGGCGTGCGAACGCCGCGATGATCTCGGGCCGCTTGCGCTGCTGACGACTGACCGAACTCCACAACGTGTTCAAGCGCGCCTGCGACGGCGATGCTGCCAATGCCGCTACGAGTACGCGGCTTTCGAGCGCTGCCAGCGCATCGGGCGAGAGGGATTGCGTCTTCGCGAGTACCGGCAAGGCATCGAGTGCGGTCTGCGCATCGTTCTCGGCGACCGCGGCTTCGATCAGCATGCTCCAACCGACAGGCGACAGCTTGCCGGTGACGGCCTTCGGCTTGAGCAAGGCAAGGACATCGGCATGGCGTCCGCGCTCGCTGAGGAATTTCGCGCGCTGGGCCAAGGCGGCCGCTTCTACGTCGCGCGATGCTTCATCGAGCGCGGCAGCCGCAGCGGCATCGTCGCCCCGTGTATGCGCAGCGCGGGCCATCGCAAGGTAAGCGGGGCCGCGCACGGCGGGCTGTTTCGTCGCCTTGCCCAGAAGCTTTTCCGCAAGCAGATAGCGCCCCTCGGCAAATGCGGCGAGGCCATTGGCGAGATTTTCACGCGCGCGTTTGCGCTGGGTGCGAACCCATGCGCGCGCCGGCCAGCGCAGCAAGCGCCAAGCGAGACTCAAAAACCCCCACAGCAGCAACAACGCGACCATGCTGAAAACCAGGGTCGTCTCGACCGAGGTACCGCGCAGGCGGATCAAGACGTAGCCAGGATCTTCGACGACCCATTGCCAACCGAACGCCGCGCCTGCGGCGACAGCCAACAGCAGCAGGATGCCGATCCAGACTCTCATGGAATTTGCTCTTGGGTCGGCAGCACCTCATTGCCTGTGCCTGCCTTGTCCGCGGCACCCGGCAATGACTCGATCTTCGGCACAGCCTTCATCGGATGCGCCAGCGCGCGCGTCGTGCGCAGATTGCGCAGTTCGCCGAGCGCGGTTCCAAGCTCTGGCAAGACGGGCGCCAACGGCGTCGCGGCCAAGCTATCAAGCGTCTTGAGATCGTCACGCACGTCGGCGGCATCGGTGTCGAAAACCGCTTCGATGCCACTGCGCGCGCGCTTCAGCGCGGCATCAAACGCTTCCTGATCGCGCGCAAACAGCGCCGCTTCTGCACCGCGCAAATCAATCGCGATCAGCGAACGGGCCAGTTGTTCATTGCGTACGCTGAGGGCGGGACCGGCATCATCGTGGCTGATACGAACGAACTGGTCGACGATTTCGCGCAGACGCGAACGCGGCAGCGTCGATGGCCCGGCCTTATCGACGAGACTTGATTTCAAAGGCAACTCGTTGAGACCGGCGCGCAGGTTTGCCAAGGTGGTCAACGTGGCCCGAGTCTGCATCGGCTTGGCCGCATCAAGCGCCTGCATTTCAGCGCTGATGGTCTGACGCACGCTGGCGAACAGCGGATCCTCGGCCGCCGCCAGTGCGCTGTCGGCCAGTCGATACGCCGCCATCGCACCACTGGCATCGCGGAACAGGGCGAGACGCTCACCGGCCAGTTGCAGAATGAATTCGGCCTCGTTGAGCGCCATCGCGTCACGATTGTTGACGCGTTGCTCGGCGAGATTGGCAACCGCATCTTCGAGTGAACGCGAGCGCTCGCCGAACGACAGCACTTCCTCGCGGATGCCGCGATTCATCGACTCGGCATCGTTGTAGCGCGAACGCAGGCTGTCGACATCGCGACGCAGCTGTTCGTTGGCCTGGTTCAAATCGTTGATCCGGGCGGCGAGGGCATCGTTGCGCCCGCTGTCGCGCTCGCGCGTCTTGGCATCGAAAAACCACCAGCCGCATGCCGCAAGCCCGAGCAAAATGACGACGAGTATCGTCAATCCCGAACCACGACCTCGGGAGCCAGCGGCGCCCTGCTTTTCCTTGTCACGAAGGGCCGGCGCGGGCAACTTCGCGGGAGTTTCGTTTTCCATGGCGTACATGCTAGCGGAAGTGGCGCACGCGCGGCAGGGGAATCGTCCGCATCGACCCATTCGTTTGCCATGCAATCGCTTTTGCGGCGGCTGATGGGTCTGCGCTAAATGCGGTGGCGCCCGAGCACACGTTCAGCGCCTTCGAGCATATCCGCGCTGAGCGCCGAGCGCGCCTCATGCACATCGCTGAAACCCAGTTGTTTTGCCTCTTCGGCCAGTCGCGCGCTGCTGACCACCAGCGCTTCGTGTTGCCAGCGTTGGCGCAGTTCCTCTGTCAGCGCGGCCACCAAATTGTTCAGGATGACGCTGCTGGAGACGAGACTGATCCACGGTCGTTGCGCCTGCGCCAATGCCGAGAAGTAGCGGGCTTGCAGTCGCGGTGGCAAGCGCTGATAGACGGCAATCCGCTCGACACGCGCGCCGCGTTCGCGCAATTTTGGCGCGAGCAGATCGCGTCCGCCCGGTGCATCGATAATGACGATCGATTTTCCGTTGAACGCGGGCAATGCGGGATCGGCCAGCAAACCTTCGCTGTTTTGCGCACCGCTCGGCGCGAAAGCGGAAACACCGTGTCGCTGCAACGCACGCCGCGTGCCCGCGCCCACCGCAAGCACCGCGAGCGCGCCGGATCGGGGCGGATGTGCGCCGAGCTGCCACGAGAAACGCACGGCATTGGGACTGGTGAAGATCCAATGATCGGCCGATTCCGCCGCTTTCAGCGCATTCTGCGCGGCAGCCTTGTCCTCAACCCGCACGATGCGGACACCGGGCAAGCGAACAATCCCGGCACCGCGCGCCTCGGCTGCGCGAATCAGCTCCGCCGAACTGCCCTGCGGGCGCGTGACAATCACACTGGCGCCGAGCAGGGATGGCTGAAGCGGACGGTTCGAATCGTATTTTTCGCTTTGCATACGCTGACGTATAGAGTGGCTGGTGCTTGTATCGAGCATTGCATCATGCGCACACTCGCCGCCTTTTCGCGCGCAGAGACCTGCATGAATGCACGTTCCATCGACTCGATGATCGTCCCGGCGACCCGGGATGCGCTGCGCAAGCACGTCGAAAAACAGTTGCTCGACGATATTCCGCTGGCGCGCGCCATGCAGCTTGGCATAAGCGCATGGGATGGTGAATCACTGCTCATGAGCGCCCCGCTTGCACCCAACGTCAACGACAAGGGCTGCGCCTTCGGCGGCAGTCTGGTCAGCATGATGACCCTGGCGTGCTGGTCGTTGATTACGCTCGCCGCAGAGCAGGCCGGAGAGCCAAGTGACATCTATGTGCAAGACAGCTCGGTGCGCTATCTGCAGCCGGTCTGGGGCGATTTCGATGCCGAGGCACGTCTGGCCTTGAACCAGTCCTGGGCAAGCTTCTTCACCACCCTGCACGCACGCGGCAAGGCACGGTTGTCGACGCATTGCGAAATTCGCCTCGCCGATGGCAGCGTCGCCTGCGCTCTCGACGCCCGCTTTGTCGCGTTCAGGCGCGGTGCTACTGCCGAGGTGACCAATGCGGCACAATCGGATGTCGCTTGCCCCCGTTGAGGAACTGCCCATGACCGCACGTCCCCGTTCGCTGCGCGTATCGATCAGCCTGATCGGCCTGATCCTTGTCACGCTGGCCCTGCCGGTGCTGGCCAAATCACGCGAAAAGATTCTCACCGAAACCTTGCGCACCTATGCCGCAACGATTCGCTGGGGCTCGATCGAGCAGGCCGAGACTTTCGTCGATCCCGAATACCGCACCGCGCATCCGCAGTCCCAGCTCGATCTTGATCGCTACAAGCAAATCCGCATCACCAGCTACGAAGACTCCGCGCCCGTGCCGGTCAACGATGACGAGGTCCGCCAGACCGTCGAAATCGGCATCGTCAACCTGCATACCCAGGAAGCGCGCAGCATCATCGACCGCCAGGTCTGGAAGTACGACAAGAAGGGCAAGGTCTGGCTGTTGAGCAGCGGCCTGCCCGATATCACGCACAAGGATTAAAGCCCCAGCCGTGTGTCGTGCCGGGTCTTGCGTGATGTCTGACCCGGCAGCGGTTTGAGATTGCTCGGCGAAAAGCGTGGCTCAGTGCGATTTGTCGCGCTTCGCGCGTTCCGCTACCAGCGCGATGGCCGAAAAACCCACCGCGGCATCGGCGGGCGGATCCTCGTTCGAAAGCACGACAACCGTGTAGGGTGAACCGAGCACGAGGTACAAGCGGGTGCTGACACCCGGGAATCCTCCGTTGTGGCCGACCACGGTCTCACCATAGATATCTTCGATTTCCATTGCGTAGCCATACGCGCCACCGGGTGCAGGCGGGCCATGGGGAGTGGCCATCTCCGCGAGCCAACCCTTGCTGATCAGGCTGCCATCGCGCAGCGCAGCGGCGAAACGAATGAGGTCGGCGGCGGTTGAGATCGCGCCGCCAGCCGGGCTGCCGATATCGCCGTCGGCGACTTTCCATGCGGACGATTCTTCGCGCGTGTACGGCGTGACGAGGCCGTCGACCGCATGCGGAATGTTGTTCGCTGAACTATGCAGCATGTGTGCAGGCTCGAACACATGCTTGCCAAGGTAGTCGGGAAAGTCCTCGCCCGAGACTTTTTCGACAATCGCGCCAGCGAGTGCCAGCCCCGCATTGCTGTAGGCGCGATCGCTCCCCGGCGCGAACTGTGGCTCGTCGGCTTCGTAGAGCGGCATGAATTCCGCGGCGCGTCGCACTCCCTTGCTCATCATCGCGGGTGTGCGCTTGTCGAGGAAATCGCCCATGCCGGAGGTATGCGAAAGCAGCATCGCGATGGTGGCCTTGTCGCGAATCGTGTGATTTGGATAGTCGGGAAAGAAAGTGCCGACGGTGTCATCGAGCTTCAGTTTGTGTTGATCGGCCAGCTGGCCAATCGCCACCGCCGTAAACAACTTGCCCATCGATGCGAGCGTGAAGCGACTGGCTTCGGTGATCGGCGTCTTTTCTGCACGGTTGGCATAGCCGCCGCTGACACTCGAGATGACCTTGGTTCCGCGCGCAACAACGACGATTCCGGAAAACTGGTCGGCCTTCGACAAGTCGCCAACAACACGCTTGATCTCGCTGGCGATGACAGCATCGCTGAGCGATTTGGGCAGATATTTTTCAGGCGCGAGCGCTGGACGGTTTCCATTGCGATCGAGTTCGCCAGCGGCGTTGGCGATCACCAACATCTCAAACCAGCTGCCAGTCTTTACGCCCCTCATCGTCAAGGCGATCGATTGCGAATCCGAATTTGCTAGATCAACGACAGCAAGGCCGCCGTTGTCTGCACACAGCTCATAGCCATCCTTTGCGCGCGCTTGCGCCGACATCCGTTTGGCGCCTTCAGCCGAAAGATGCTCGCCCATCCATCCATTCATCTGCGCAAGATCCGGCTTTTTGCACAAATTTGCCCAGTCCGACATCAGCTTCGCCGCGGGCGTATCGGGCAATTTGACGCCCTGGACCTCGCTTGCGCCGGACAAGCTGGTTGCACAGATCAGGGCGACCGCGAGCAGCGTGCTCAGGATTTGACGAGATGATGGCATCATGAAAAGACTCCGGAATGTGTGAATGACGACATCACAAGATGCGCGGAGATCGTTCGCGGTTGCACATTGATCCGTGCGTCCGCCCATCGCCTCAACGATTGGTCAATTGCAATTCAATGCGCCGGTTCCTTGCATAGGCGTCCGGGGTATCGGCGGCATCGATCGGCTGGAACTGGCCGAAGCCGTTGGCCGAAAGGCGGTGCGCGGGAATACCCTGGACGACCAGATACTTGACGATTGCCACCGCGCGCGCGGTCGACAGCTCCCAGTTCGATGGGAATCGATCAGTATGGATCGGGCGATTGTCGGTGTGTCCGTCGATGCGCAAGACCCAGTCGATGGATGACGGAATCTCTGCAGAAACTTCGCGCACGGTGTCGGCCAGCGACTCCAGGCGCGCCTGTGCGGCCGGCCCGAGGTCAGCGGAACCGGAATCAAACAGGATATCGGTCGGCACGATGAAGCGATCACCGACCACTTGCACGTCGCTACGGTTACCGAGTGCTTCGCGCAACTTGCCGAAGAATTCCGAGCGATAGCGTTCGAGTTCACCGACGCGATTGGCCAAGGCGATGTTGAGCTTGCTGCCGAGATCGGCAATCTTCGCGTCCTTGACCTTGATGTCCTTGTCGGCGATGCCGAGTGCGGTTTCGAGCTTGGCCAATTGCTCGCGGATTGCCGCCATCTGCCGATTCAGCAGTTCAACCTGGGCCGTCGCGGCATTGCCGAGCGCGGTCTGCTTGACCAGATCGCCGCGCGTGCTGTCGAGATCGGTGGTCATGCGCTCGATTTCCGCTTCGAGCTGGGCCTTGAGCTGGGTCAGCGCGGTGATGTCGTTGCTCAGGTTCGCCGCTTGCGCATTCGCCGCGTTGAGATCGCTACTCAGTTTGTCGCGTTGGGCTTGTGTTGTTCCGAGCGACGCGCTGATTTCGGCGACGCGTGCATCGAGCGTGCGCTTCTGCTCCTCGGTCAGCGACAACGTACGTGCGAGCTCGGCCACTTGTACATTAAGCGCATCAAGCGCCTTGTTCTTGCCGGCCAGGGTGTCGGACAACACGAACTGGCCGATTGCGAAGATCAGCAGGACAAAGATCATGACCATGATCAACGAGGTCAACGCATCGACGAATCCCGGCCAGATGTCGAATGCGCGCCGGCGACGGCGGCCCAGCGAACTCATGCGCGCGGCTCACGCCCGCCACCGACCGCCGCGGCAATCGTGCGCGAGAGCAGACGCAACTCGCTGCGCAGCTCATCGGACAATCGCGATTCGGATGGCGGATGGCTGGCAATCTGGCGCAATACCGTCTTCAGCTCATCTTGCGTCTGCGCGGCGGCTTGGCGATCACGCGCATCGCGGGCGATGAGGTCGTTGAGGCGGCCAAGCTGGGTCGAGATTTCGGCGAACTGCTCATTGGCGCCACGACGTTCGCGGTCATTTTCGACCATCGCGCGCTGCATGCGCTCGAGGCCGTCGGCGGTCTGCTCGAGCAAGGCCTGCACATAGGCCGGCACCGAGGTGTCGCCTTCGAACGAGCTGCCCGAGGACAGATGCGTCATGCCCGACAGCCATTCCTCAAGATCGTTGTAGAAGCGGTTCTGCGCATGCCCGGCCTGCAGGTCGAGAAAGCCGATCACCAACGAGCTGGCGAGACCAAACAGCGAGGTCGAAAAGCTCGTTGACATGCCGCCAAGTGGCTCCTTGAGGTTTTCCTTGAGCGCGCTGAACATGGTCAGCGCATCGTTGCCGACGTTGAGCGTGCTGATCGTTTCCGACACCGAACGAATCGTCACGAGCAATCCCCAGAACGTGCCGAGCAGACCGAGGAAGATGGCCAGACCGATCAGATAGCGCGAGAGGTCACGCGATTCCTCTAGTCGCGATTGCACGCTGTCGAGGATCGTGCGCATCGACGGTGCCGAGAGTGCCGCCTTGCCGCGCTCGCGATTGCCGAGCATGCGCGCCATCGGTGCGAGCAGGCGTGGCTTGCCTTCGGCGGCGCGCTCCGGATTCGAACGGCGGAACGATTCGATCCAGCGCGTCTCGTTCGAGAGCAGGGTTACCTGGCGGATGTTGACGATGATGCCGGCTACCAACACGGTCAGGATCACGCTGTTGAAAAATGGATTTGCGCGGAAAATTTCGACCAGACGCGGGCCGACCAGCGTACCCAAGGCGAGGACGAGAACGAGAAAGGCTGTCATCCAGATGAGTGCGCGATTGAATCGGGTCATGCGTGGGCCTCGGTTTTGGTAAGGGACGATGGTTCAGATGCGGCCACGGCGCGCTGCGTTGTGTGGTTTCGCTGCGACTACCATGCCATGCACATGCGACAACGATGGGACGAATTCGTGATTTCGACCGTTGCTGTTGTTGGTTGGTTCAGCGTCGCGGCTTGGCCCGATGCGTGGCGACGGCGGTCCAGGGGTCATCCGGCCACGGATGTTTTGGGTAGCGGCCCTTGAGTTCCTTCCTCACTTCCGGGTAGGTACGTTCCCAGAAGCCGCGCAAATCCTGGGTTACCTGGATCGGCCGACCCGCCGGTGACAGCAAATGCAGGGTGACTGCGACACGCCCGTTGGCGACCCGCGGTGATTCTGCCAAGCCGAACAATTCCTGCAGCTTCACTGCGAGCACGGGCGCTGCATCGAGCGGATAGCTGAGCCGACGATCGAGTCCACTGGGCACCTTGATCGTGGTCGGCGCTTGCTCATCGAGCAAGCGGCGCTGGGCGTAGTCGAGCTGCGCGCCAAGCGCGTTCGATAGGTCCTCGGCGCGCAGGCTGTCGAGTCGACGCTTGTCGATCAACGCGGGCGCAAGCCAGGTTTCAAGGTTCGCCAGCAAATGCGTATCGGAAAAATCCGGCCATTCCTGTTCGGGCAGATGCTGGCGCAGGAATCCGACACGCTGGCGTAATTCGACCGTACTCTCGCTCCACGGAAGTGCCTCAAGTCCGAGTTCGCGCACAGCGGCAATCAACGCCGGAATGGTGTCTTCAGGCCGTGCAGGAACGCTGCGCCGTTCAAGTACGATCGATGCAAATCGACGCTCCTCAAACACCTCGACCGCGCGTTGCTCGCGATTCCAGCGCACGTTGCGCAGCTTGCTGAAGGCCAGCGGGAAATCGCGTTCGAGCAGGTTCTCATCGAATGGCGCCGCCGCCAGAATCAAACTGTCGCGCGCGTCGAAACGCAGATCGATGACGACCAACCACGGCTCACCGAACAACGAACTCTCATCGAGCAGGCGTGCGCCGCGACCATTCGCTAGCTGGTAACGGCGAGGATTGTTGGCATCCTGTCGCGCGATGCGATCGGGGAACGCATGGATCAGGATGTCACCCGCCGCAGTCGTTCCTTTTGCTGCGGAATCTTCGCGAGAAAGGCGCAAGCGTCGTCGCCACGCATCGGCGGATTGCTGGATGAGCGCGAGTGCGCCTCGATCCGCGCCAAGCGCAGTGATGGCGCGCGAATCGCGCGAGCGCCACGCGGCCAGCGCGTTGAAGCGCTGTCTGAAATCATCATCGCGCCCGCCCGCAGCGCGCAACGGGTTGCGTGCTTCGATCAGCGCAACGAGATCGCAGGCGAAGCCTTGATCCGCGGCGTTCGCGCGCAACACGGCGGCAGCGAGTCGCGGATGCGCGCCGAACGTCAGCAGCCTGCGCCCGAACGGATTGATCGCGCCGTTCGCTTCGAGCGCGCCGAGCGCGATCAGCAAATCCTCAGCCTGGGCATAGGCCCCTGTCGGCGGCCGATCGAGCCAATCGATCGATTCCGAACCCCAGGCTTTGAGCTCGAGCACCAGTTGGGATAATTCCACTTGAGAAATTTCTGGACTGCGTGCGGTATCGAGCCTGCGGCTCTGCGGCCACAATCGCCAGGCGACTCCAGGCGCGAGTCGCCCGGCTCGACCGGCGCGCTGATCGGCCGATGCCTGCGAGATATTCACGGTCTGCAATCGCGAGAAACCCGAGTTCGCGTCGAAGCGCGGCTCGCGGGCGAGCCCGGTGTCGATGACCGCGCAAATGCCTGGCAGGGTCAGGCTCGATTCGGCGACATTGGTTGCAAGGACAACGCGACGTCGGCCACTCACCGAAGCTGCCAGTGCGGCGTGCTGCTCGGCCAGCGACAGCTCGCCGTGCAAAGGCAGCACCTCGGCATCGAGGCCCTCGATCGTTCGGCGCGCCGCATCAATTTCGCGACGACCGGGCAGGAACACGAGAATGTCGCGATCGGTTTCATTGAAGGCAAGCGCGACGACGCGAGCGAGGTGGGTCGTCCATCCGCGCTCGGGCCAGCTTTCGCCCTGGCGAGCCGGTGGATACTCGATACGCACCGGGAAACTGCGTCCGCTACTGCTCAGGCGCGGCGCATCGAACCAGCGCGCGATGCGTTCGCCATCGAGGGTCGCGGACATGATGACCAGGCGAAGCTCGGGCCGTAGCGTGGCCTGCACATCACGCGCAAGCGCGACGCCGAGGTCGCCGTGCAGATGGCGCTCGTGGAATTCGTCAAACAGGATCGCGCCGATACCTGGAAGTTCGGGATCCTCTTGCAGCATGCGCGTGAGGATGCCCTCGGTGATCACTTCGATACGCGTCGTCGCCGATACCTTCGACTCGTTGCGGATGCGATAGCCGACGGTTTCGCCGACCGGTTCACCGCGAGCGGCAGACATGAACTCCGCGGCCGCGCGCGCCGCGATGCGCCGAGGTTCGAGCATGAGGATGCGCCGACCCTGCAGCCACGGCGCATCGAGCAGCGCCGGCGGCACCTGGGTTGTCTTGCCCGCGCCCGGTGGCGCTTCGAGGACGAGCCGCGGATGCGATGCCAGTGATTCGCACAGCTCGGGCAAGACTTCGTGGATCGGGAACGCGCTGGGTTTCAAGACGAGGGATGGATCGTGGCTAAGCGTGCATTGTCGCTGATCGCGACTACGCAAAAGAAAACGGCGCGAAGATTCGCGCCGTTTTCTAGTCTTGCAGGAATCGTCCGCTTATTGGCAGGCGAGACCGTTGATGTCTTCAATACGAAGCCAGGTGCGTGTACCGCTGCCGGTCGGGATACCGGCCGGCAAGCCGGGATTCGAGGCATACGTGAAGGTCATGTGGTTGCAATCGGGGAAACTGACCGTGGCTGAGCCCCAGATGATTGGCGCACCAGCCGAGCCACTGTTGCCGCCCAATCCACCACCCGTTCGATAGGCAATCGGCGATGTAGCCGTGTTCGCGCCGCGGGCGATATCAACCTGGCCAAACAGCCAGAACGGCACGCCACTCGGATCGTAGGCCGACCACGAATACGAAACCACGAGGGTCTGCGGCTCATTCGGGCGCTCATAGATCTGCAGCACGATGCCTTCGCCGCTGGCCGCCGGGTCATACCAGTTGCTGCTCATGTAGCCCGAGATTGGCAGATTCTGGAAAGCCGCCGGATAGGTTTGCGTGGTCGGGTTGTAGGCAGGCACATTGATGTAGGAGACGTTGTTGCTGCTGAAGAAATTATCGAAGCGCAGGCTGAAAGAGCTGTTGAAGTCGAACACACTGGTCTGGGTGCTGTCGTAATTTTCGAGCACAAAGGTCATGTCGTTGAGGATTGGCGTATCCGCGAGGGTGTCGGAAATCACCGTGTTCGGCTCGATCGCCACACGTGCGATGTTTTCGGGATAATCCGAATCGGTAAAGCCGATCGTGCCCTGACTGACGCGAATACCGGGGAACAACGGATAGATCGTCTGACTCGTGCTGTTGCGATTGATGCGCATCAGGGTGGCCGAGTTGAACGGCTGGCCGACACCGGTGCTGCAGGCAACGCGCCAAACCTTGATCGTGACGATTTCGGTCGAATCGACCTGCCCGGTATTCAGATTCATCGCAGCCAACGAAACGTTCTGGCCATAGGTAGGGCCGCTGGTCTGGTCTGGTAGTGGATCGGCCAGACAGCTCGATGGATAGGCGGCGATCGGGTTTCGACGCGGCAAGGCGGGAGTCGCCGAATTCACGCTGGTGGCGGATTTGGCGGTGGAATCGCGTTGCGAAATCACATGCTGGCGAGCGCTCAGCGCCGCGTCGACGCGGGCCTCGCGTGTGGCATCGGTGCCCACATTGGCTTGCGTTGCCGCAGTGGCGGAGCAGGCTGCAAAAACCAGCGCCGCGCCGAAAATAAATCGGGTATGAGCAAGCATGGAGGACTCCCTTGGATTATTCCATCGACGATATTCGCAGTGTCGGGGTGAATCAGTGGTGAACTTTCACCTGAATGACGCGGTGGGCAATTTGCCGGCATGTCCGCATACTTGATGCTTTCCAGTCCACTCTCCGCATGCAGCTCATCGATATTGGCGCGAACCTGACTCACGAATCGTTTCGACCCGACTTTGATCACGTGTTGGAACGTGCGCGGTTGAATGGCGTGACGCAGATGCTGATCACCGGGGCCAGCGCAGCCGGCAGCCGCATGGCCCTGGCGTTGGCTCGATCCCATCCGGGCTTGTTGTTCGCCACGGCCGGCGTACACCCGCATCACGCCAGCGAGTACAACGATGCGATCGATGCCGAGCTGCGCGAACACCTCAAGGTCGACGAAGTCAAAGCGGTCGGTGAAACCGGGCTTGACTATCACCGCAACTATTCACCGCAAACTGCGCAGATCGAAGCGTTTGAACGCCAGCTGCAAATCGCCGTCGATTGCGCCAAGCCGCTGTTCCTGCACCAGCGCGACGCGCATGCCGACTTCATGGCGGTGATGCGCAATTTCGAGGGTCGGCTCGGCAAGGTCGTCGTGCATTGCTTCACCGGT
>JBDSPX010000051.1:0-5263 GCA_039930065.1 Dokdonella sp. | reverse complement strand
CGACTATCGCGGCTGGCATATCGTTACCGCACCACCGCCTTCTTCCGGCGGCGTGGCGCTTGCGGAGATGTTCAACATTCTTTCGGGCTACGCTCTGGCCAATTACGATCGTATCCACCGTATCCATTTCAATCTGGAGGCGATGCGTCGCGCGTACCGCGATCGTGCCGAATATCTCGGTGATCCCGACTACGTGAAGATGCCGATCGCCGAATTGCTGAGCCCGCTCTACGCGGCCGGCCTGCGCGCGTCGATCCATCCGGAGAAAGCCACGCCGAGTGACATGCTGCCGGGTTACATGCCGCCGACGGAGTCCGAGCACACCACGCACTATTCGATTATCGATGCTGACGGCAACATGGCTTCGGTGACCAAGACGGTGAACCTCACCCTTGGTTCGGGATTCGTCGTAGAGGGCACCGGTTTCGTCCTCAACAACGAGATGGATGATTTCGCCTTGCTGCCAGGACAACCGAACGCCTTCGGTCTGGTCGGGGGCGATGCGAATGCACCTAATCCGGGTCACCGACCGCTATCCTCGATGACGCCGAGTTTCGTCATAGGCACGGATCGTGTCGGTGTGATCGGCACGCCCGGCGGCAGTCGCATCATCACGATGGTTTTTGAAGGCATCCTCGCTTTCATTGATGGCGATCTGCCAGAAAAAGTCGTCGCCAATCCGCGCTATCACCACCAGTATCTGCCCGATGTCGTTTCGGCCGAGCCGAACGCGTTCACGCGCGAGGAAACCAAGGCTCTGGAGGCCATGGGTTACATCGTCAGCGATGCCGAGCGCACCTGGGGGCTGATGAATATGGTCAGCTGGGATCGCAAAGCCAACACCTTGCACGCGGGTTCCGATCCGCGCGAGGAAATGAGCAGCGGGAAGGTGCAGTGAACCGATGAAACTGTGGTCGCTACTCGGAAACTCGCAACGCCTTGATGGCGGCGCGATGTTCGGCAATGCGCCGAAAGCAGTTTGGCAAAAGTGGATCACGGCCGATGAGGGCAATACGATTCCTCTGGCCTGCCGCTGTCTGCTGGTCGAGGATCTCGATGGCAAGGCGGTCCTGTTCGAGACCGGCATCGGTGCATTCTTCGAGCCGAAACTGCGTGAGCGGTTCGGCGTCGCGGAGGAGCATCACGTTCTTCTCGATTCACTTGCGGCTGCGGGTTTTGATCACACTGATATTGATGTCGTCGTCCTTTCACACCTGCATTTCGATCATGCCGGGGGATTGCTTGCGGCGTGGCAGGAAGGTCATGAACCTCAGTTGCTGTTTCCGAATGCGACATTCGTCGTCGGCGCCGAACACTGGCAGCGCGCAATCCATCCGCACTCGCGCGATCGTGCTTCGTTCATTCCCGAATTGCCACAACTGTTGCTCGATAGTGGACGTCTGGAAATTGTCGATGGCGCGCATTCGAACGTTTTAGGTGAATCCGTGCGCTTCGAAATCTCCAATGGCCACACGCCGGGATTGATGCTCGCCGAAATCATCGCGCGCGAGGGCGGCGTGGTGTTCTGCGCGGATCTGATTCCTGGCAGACCGTGGGTGCATCTACCGATCACCATGGGTTACGACCGCTATCCCGAGATGCTGATTGATGAGAAGCGGGAATTTCTTGCCGACAAGCTTGAGCGAAACGTCAAACTGTTTTTCACCCATGACAGCGCGTGCGCGATGGCCAGCGTGCAGCGCGATGACAAGGGCCGCTACAGCACGCGCGATGAATGGCCTGAGCTGTCGGCATGGTCATTGAAAAACTGATATGTATTCACAGGTATCCCTGAAATCTCACGCGGAGAAATGCTCATGCGCATCGCCATCCTGTTTTCGTTGCTGATCTGCGCCCATGCAGCTGCCGCCGCAGATTCCGATCATCACGACAAGAAATTCGTTGCGGCGACACCGGTCGAGACATCCGCTGCAGGCGCTGTTTACGGCGCGCGTTTGCCCGCATCAATGCCTGCCGCGGTGGATCTCGACCGCGCCGCGGCACATTTCGATGAGCACGCCGGAAAGCTCGCTGCGTTCAGTGGGCGGATCACCGAGGTTTGTCAGAAAATGGGCTGTTGGGTCGTGCTGACGAGCGAACAGGGTCAATTCGCCCGTGTCTCGATGCATGATCACGCATTCGGCGTGCCGAAGAACGCGAGCGGCCCGGCCATCGTCTACGGCAGCTTGAGCAAGAAGAGCCTCAGTGCGGATGAAATGGAGCACCTCAAGCAGGATGGGGCTGATACAGCGCAGCAGAATGAACTGCAGATCGATGCCTTGTCGGTGATTATTCCGGATTCCGTTTGAGCACGATCAAGGCCGAGCAGGAGCTACTGGCATGCGTTTGAAAGGGAAGGAATCCATGGGGCTCCTGACCTTTGTCGCGGTGCTGGTCTTCGCGATCGTGGTGATCGGAAATCGGGGTGGTTGGAATCGGTTTCTCAAAATGCCCGAGCCAGCGCCGGTCGCAACTTCGGTTTCCTCAAAAACGGTTGATGCGGAAAACGAAGGACGCCTGGTCAGTGTGCAGGGTCAAATCGTCACTGATCATCCGCCAGAAGATACGGAACTGGGCTTGGTGGCGAAAAACGCCGTTGTGCTGGCACGTGATGTCGAGATGTACCAGTGGCAGGAACGCTGCATTGAGGGTGTCTGCACGCAGCGCGAGGGCTGGTCCGCCGAATGGATTGATTCGAGCCGGTTCAGCGAGCAGATCGGACATCGAAATCCTGATCGGATGCCTCTCGAGTCAAAGCGCTTTGATGCTGAAGGAATTCATATCGGTGCATTTCAGCTGGATATCGATCTGGCTATTGCCGAGATCGGATTTGTCTCGAGACCGATCGAAGCCGCCGAACTCTCGGCGAATCTCGCCGCCAGTTTCAGTATCTCGGACAACCAATTGCTGTCGGGCAACGATCCGACGCATCCAGTCGTTGGCGATTTACGCGTGCGCTACCGAGAGGTTCCGGGTGGTGCCGCCACGCTTGACGGAATCCAGAAATCCACTCGACTGACCGATCCATCGGCAACCCACCCAACTAAATAGGAGCACGGACATGCATATCACCGGAATCTACGCGGCACTTGCTGCGCTATTGGTCATCGTGCTCTCAATCCGTGTAATCGTTCGACGTGTGTCAAGCAAAACCGGCATCGGTGATGGCGGTGACGCCGAGCTTTCCTTGCGCATTCGCGTACATGCGAACGCAATTGAAAACTTGCCGCTGGGTCTGATTCTTCTGCTGCTGGTCGAGTGGAACCAGACCGTGCCGATGCTTGTGCATGTTTTTGGCATCGCCTTGATCGTTGGGCGTGTCTTGCACGCTTTCGGATTTTCGCGATCTTCGGGCACCAGTCCCGGTCGAATGATCGGCATGCTGCTCACCTTCGCGACCCAGCTTTGCATGGCACTGTTGCTGCTTTGGCAAACCCTGGTGATTACGGCAAGCTGACATCGCATACTCGTGAAGGGGTTTGCCTTAGCGTCCTGCCATCAGGTCGTCGTGTTCAAGAAAATACAGTCCGGCAAACATCTTCGGATCAACTGAGTAGCCGTTCGCCATCTTCTCGACCAGCCAGCGCGCCGCTTCGGTGCGAGCAACTTCGTGGACGGTGATTTCCTCGGTTTCATCGCCGCCACCATCCTGCACGCGAGTCAGCTCACGGGCACGCACAAAGGCCAGTATCTCGTTGCTCATGCCGGCCGAGGTGGGGCCGGCCATGATGAAATCGATATGCGCCGAGGCGTAGCCGGTCTCTTCGATCAATTCGCGATGCGCAGCCTCGATCGCATTTTCGGCGGCGCTGTCGGGATTGTCGCCTACCAGGCCGGCGGGCATCTCGATGGTCATGCTTTCCAGTGCGGGGCGGTATTGCTCGACGAAGAGGATTTTGTCCTCGGCCGTCACTGCGATGATCATCACGCCACCGCCTGGATTGGTGCGTTCGGCGTATTCCCAGCGTCCGCGCCGTTTGAGGCGCAGCCAGGTTCCATTGCAAAGCGTCACTGTTTCGGTCATCGTTATCGGCTCCATGAAACTTTTGCGGGTGCGGCGAGGTCTCTCCGCCTTCAATCCCGCTAGCATCCAAGGTTGTACTGATGAATATCAAGCGATTGCTTAGTTGTCTCGCGCTGATGCTGTGCATGCAAGCTGCATTTGCTGATGCACCTGCGAGCAAAACCCCCGCCCAGCGCGATGCGACAACGTTCACCGAGAAGGAAATCGACGCGATCACCGCGCCGATGGTCCTGCAGCGATTGGTCGCAGGTTACGAGCGCCTCAACGACCAGAAGCGCCTCGCCTGGACGCTGGCGCGACTTGGCGTATTGAGCCCTGATTCCGGTGATTTGCGCATGGCCTTGGCGCTGACCTATGCAAAACAGGGTGACAAGAGCAAAACCTACGATCTGCTGCTCAAGATGAAGGAGCAGGGTTACGGCGTAGATCTGAGCGACGATCCACGCTTTGAAAAGGTCACCGGCACCGAAGCCTGGAGCTATGTGGTCGAGAGTCTCCAGGCCAACCTCAAGCCATTCGGCGAGGGCAAGGTCGCTTTCGAACTGCCCAAGGGCGATACCTTGTTCGAGTCGATTGCCTGGGACCCGAAGCGCCAGATGTTCCTCGTGGGCAGCGTCCGCGAAGGCAAGATCTATCTGTCCGACAAGAACGGCAAGCTCAAGGAATTCATTTCGCCCGCCGACGGCAGTGGCCTGTGGAGCGTGTACGCGATGGCGGTCGATTCAAGCCGCGACCTGCTCTATGTAACCTCTTCATCGTCGCTGTACTTCAAGGGGTTTCGTCAGGAAGATTTCAACAAGACCGGGATCTTCAAGTTCAAGCTTTCGACTGGCAAGTTGCTGTCGAAGATCCTGATGCCGAGTGACAAATTTACACATACCTTGTCGAGCATCACCGTCGGCAAGAATGGCAAGGTCTTTGTCGCCGATGGTCTGCGCAACGAGATCTACACGATAGAAGGCGATCAACTGAAACTCGTTGTCGCCAATCCCAAATTGACCAGCATCCGTGGCCTCGCCGTCAGTGACGATGGCAACACCTTGTATTTCGCCGACTATACCTATGGCTTGTTTGGCGCTGATCTCAAGGCGGGCAGCGGATTCCCGGTTGCCCATGACACCGCGCACCTCGTGCTTGGTGGAATTGAAGGCTTGTACTGGTACGACGGCACCTTGGTTGCGGTCGAAAACGGCATGTGGCCGAAGCGCATCATCCGCCTCAGCCTGACCAAGGATGGCA
>JBDSPX010000050.1:0-10177 GCA_039930065.1 Dokdonella sp. | reverse complement strand
GCAACGTCGTACTATTTAAGGGCCGAATCAATAAAGACAACACGAAATTCGGTGTTTGCAAGGGCCACAGGAGCATGTCGGGACTCTGACATCACGGTTGCAACGCACGGATTTGCACGTTTCATTTCAACGGATGGTTGCTGACTCGGCCGATCCACGCAATCCCTGCACGTGGATTGAGTCGCGTATGCGGCCCTGTTCGAATTCGATTCGTGAGCAGTCCGTGCTTTCGGTCGCAGGCTCCCCTCGTACGGCTCGAAATGTCTTGCCAGGGGAAAATCAGATCCGAGTGATTGCGGAGGTTGGGCATGCCATGGAATATGATGGTTGACCGACCCAATTGCTGGCATGAACGAATTGAATAGAGCACCCCGAACGTTGGCGAGTCGGATAGCGTCGCCATTTCGACGTTGGAATCCACCATCGCTGCTGTCAGGACTTCCAGGCTTCGCGGTGCAGGCATCGTCGATCGCCGTGCTGCCGGATCCTGCGGCATTCAGATACGAGCTGCTGGACAGGATCGCCAACGCGCAACATCGCATCGTGATCGTGGTGCTCTATCTGCAAGACGATGACGGTGGGCGCGAGATCATGGACGCGCTATACGCTGCTCGCGCTCGGCAACCGCTGCTGCAGATTTCATTGTTCGTGGATTGGCATCGCGCACAGCGTGGCTTGATCGGCAAGGACAAGAGCGAAGGCAACGCGGGCATGTATCGCGAGTACGCGAAACGCCATGGGCCGGGTGTCGATATCTACGGTGTGCCGGTTCAGAATCGCGAGTTGTTCGGCGTGTTGCATTTGAAGGGCATCGTCATTGATGACACCGTGTTGTACAGCGGTGCCAGTTTCAACGATGTGTATCTGAACTGCCACGGACGCTACCGGCTTGATCGTTATCACTGCCTGAAAGACCGTAGCCTTGCCGATGCCCTCGCAAACTTCGCTCAGCAAAAGCTGAATGACAGCCCGGCCGTGCGTCTCCTCAACGCTCCGGGCGGGCGGCCCTCAAAGATGCTGCAAAGCACGATTCGTGGATTCCGTGAAACGTTGCGCGAGGCCCGCTACCGTGTGCCATCGGACAGTCGTGACGCAGGGCAGGTGCTGGTGACGCCTTTGCTTGGCTTCGGTCGCACCGACAACGCACTCAACGCAGTGGTGCTGGCGTTGCTGCGCGAGGCGCGGGAGTCCGTGGTGTTGTTGACGCCTTACTTCAACATGCCTGGACCGATGCGCAAGGCGATTGGGCAGCTGTTACGTCGTGGTTGTCGCGTCGACATCATGGTTGGCGACAAGACGGCCAACGATTTTTATCTCGCGCCGGACCAGCCTTTCACAACCATCGGGATGCTGCCGTATCTTTATGAGAACAATTTGCGCCGATTCGCCCATGCCCATCGCAGGCATATCGACAGCGGCCAGCTCAATCTCTGGCTCTGGCGCAATGGCGAGAACAGTTATCACCTGAAGGGTATGTTCGTTGATGATGATGTGTCACTGCTGACGGGCCACAATCTCAATCCGCGTGCCTGGGCGCTGGATCTTGAGAATGGCCTGCTTCTGCGCGATCCGGAAAGATTGCTGGCGGCTCAAAACGCTGCCGAATGGGAAGCGTTGAAGCGTCATGCCACCCGGCTGACCGATTTCCACTCGCTGGAAAGCCCGCGCGACTATCCTGCGCAGGTACGCAAGAAGCTGAAGCAGCTCACGCGTACGCGGATTGATCGATTGGTCAATCGATTGATGTAGCCGCAGTAGCTACTCGCGCGCGACGTATGCGGTGAAAATCCGGGGGCGATTTTTGACGCGGGATCAGATTCGAACGGCGCCGGCTTGCTGCGACCGTTGCGTCCCTTTCGGTAAGCGCCTTCGCGATATGACGACGCCGATGCAATCGCATTCCTCTCTGTCGCTCGTTTCGCCCAAGGCGGTTCACGCGCGATGCAGTGGCGAGCGGCAAAGATTTTGCTAGACGCGGCACATGCGTCAATCAAAGGGGTTTGTTGGGGGCTATCGGAGCGCCGCTGGATTCGCCGCCGACTGCCAAGGCTCAATGTTATTCTGCGAAACGGGGGGCGCAACCCATGTTCAAGAGGGGCAAGCGAAAGATGTGGATCGCGATTATTGCGGTACTGACGATTGTCGTGTTGATCACGTGGATGTTGCTTCCTTCATCGGGCAGATCGCTGAACTACACGGTCGATCATCAGTACGCAGCAACTGACCCCCAATTTGTCCGTGAGATGTCGGTTGTGCTCGGGCCGACGGTTCTTGATGGAAATTCCGTCACGGCGCTCAGCAATGGCGATGAGATATTTCCGTCCATGTTGGATGCGATCAGGTCAGCGCGAAAGACAATCACGTTTGAGACCTACATCTATTGGTCTGGCGAGATCGGAAACGAGTTCGCAGATGCCCTGGCAGAGAGGGCCAAGAATGGCGTTGCGGTTCATATGCTCGTTGATTGGGTGGGCAGCGCAAAGATGGATGAGGCGCTGCTCCAGAAGATGAAGGAGGCGGGCGTCGAGATTGTCCGATACCGGCCGTTGAAGTGGTACAACCTTGGTCGCATGAACAACCGTACCCACCGAAAGCTGCTCGTGGTCGACGGAAAAATCGGATTTACCGGTGGCGTTGGCATCGCCGATAACTGGGAAGGTCACGCACAGGATCCAGACCACTGGCGCGATCTGCATTTCCGCATCGAGGGGCCGACGGTTGCGCAGATGCAGGCAGCCTTCAACGACAACTGGATCAAGACCACCGGCGTCATCCTCAACGGCAAGGACTACTTCCCCGAGCTTGAACCTGTCGGTAAAAAAGCAGCACATGTGTTTGTTGCTTCACCCGCCGGTGGCAGCGAGAGCATGCATTTGATGTATCTGATGTCAATCGCAGCGGCCGAGCGAAGCATCGATCTGCAAGCCGCGTATTTCGTGCCCGACGCACTTGCGATCGAGGCATTGATCGCTGCCCGTGGGCGCGGGGTGCGAGTCCGCGTGATCGTGCCCGGTAAGCACATTGATTCCGACGTCGTGCGCATCGCATCGAAATCGCAATGGGGAGAGCTCTTGCAGGCTGGTGTCGAAATTTACGAGTACCAGCCAACCATGTTTCACAACAAGATGTTGATCGTTGACAGCGAACTGGTTTCGGTTGGCTCGACCAACTTCGATATGCGCTCCTTCCAACTTAACGACGAAGCCAACCTGAACATTTATGACAGTCAGTTTGCGCAAGAAATGACTGCGCTTTTTGAATCCGACTTGCTATCTACAAGAAAGTACACGTATGAAATATGGGCGGATCGCCCGATGCGCGAAAAATTCATGGAAGTAGTAGTCTTGCCGATCAAGGGCCAGCTGTGACGGAGCACCTGCAAAACCCGCGAAGAAGGTGTCGGGTTTTGCAAGATCGCATCCCCTTGAATTCGGTTTTAAAAAGTTAAATAATAGTATTAGGTTTTATCTTGCAGTCACGCTGGTTTATGTCAGTGACTCATGGTCGGCGCTGTACGCCCGGCATGAACCAACGATGTGGATAGTCTGCGTTCACTGTCGCGACTCCGGCCTCTTCTGCGAGAGTTTGGATGTGCGTCCTCCCGTTGCGATTCCCACTTCGGCGTACGAGACGAGCGAACGATCGCCAGCAAGGGACGACCGGAGGTTGATCGGTGTGGCCGCGGGCAATCGTCTGATCGTTTCCTCAGCGCACTGCGCGTCAACGATCTTGATGCGTCGTCCCGGCGTCTGGCCAGTGGCTATTCGCTGTTGTTGCCCGATTGCGAGGCGTGGCTGTCTGCATTGTGATTGCGTGGCGTTTGATTGATCTGATTGAGCAGCAGCTCTATCTCTCTCACCGGCATCGGGCGATGCAACAGAAATCCCTGAAGGCGTTCACAACCCAGTGACAACAACAGATCCCTTTGCGCATGCGTCTCCACACCTTCGGCAACCACCGCGATGCCGAGGTTGCGAGCCAGTGCGATGATGGTGCGAATGATCGGCGCCTCCTCTTGACCCGGAAGCGATTGCAACCCGATTTCGCGGACGAAGGCTTGATCGATTTTCAATGTCGTGACCGGGAGCTTGTGCAGGTAGGCCAGGCATGAATAGCCGGTGCCGAAATCATCAATTGCAATACCGACGCCCAGCTCGCGCAGCTCGAAAAGGTTGGCGGATGTTTCACTGACGTTATGCAGCAGCAAGCTTTCGGTAATCTCGAGCTCCAACGCTTCCGGAGCAAGTTGAGTGTCATGCAACGCGCGACGCACGGTTTCGACCCAATCGGCGCGCTTGAACTGGACGGCTGACACGTTCACCGCAATACGCAGGTCCGGATAGCCGGAGTGATGCCAGGTAACCATCTGCGCGCAGGCCGTGCGCAGCGCCCATTCGCCAAGCTGGACGATCAATCCGCTGGCTTCGGCCAACGGAATGAAGCGCGCAGGGGACACCATGCCCAGAGTTGGATGGTTCCAGCGCATCAAGGCCTCGAAGCCGTGGATCTCGCCGTCCGCACCGCAGTGTGGTTGGTAATGCAGGCTCAGCTGCCCCAAACGCAGTGCCTGGCGGAGTTGACCGTCCATGCTTATGCGTTCCTTCGCCATCGTATTCATTTCGGCGGCGAACCATTGGAAACTGTCGCGCCCGGTTTCCTTGGCGCGATACATCGCCGCGTCAGCGTTGGCCATCAAGGTATCACTGTCGACTCCATCATTCGGATAGATGCTGATGCCAACTGAAAGGGTGACGAACAACTCGTGTTGGTCGACATGAAACGGCGCACGCATGGTCTCGACCAGCTTGTTGGCCACGCGCATGGCGTCTTGCGGATCACTCAATTCACTCAACACAACGGTGAACTCGTCGCCACCCAGACGAGCCAGGGTGTCGGATTTGCGAATGCAGGCTTGCAAGCGACTGGCGGCCTGCCGTAGCAGCGTGTCTCCGGACGAATGGCCGAGCATGTCGTTGATGTTCTTGAATCGATCGAGATCCATGTAGAGCACGGCTACCTGCGATTTCTTGCGCTCGGCGCGAACCAGCGCCTGGTTCAGGCGATCCTGAAACAGCAGCCGATTGGGCAGGCCGCTCAATGCATCATGCTGAGCCTGATACGACAACTGATCCGTGAGCAGCTGGTGCTCAATCGCCACGGCTGCCAGGCGCGTCGCCATCGCCATGAATTCCAGGTCGCGTGCAGTCGGTATGGATGGCTGGTCGCGGTAGACCGCGAACGATCCCAGAACATCGCCGCGGTTGGTTGGAATAGGCATCGACCAGCACGCACGCAAGCCGTTCTGCAACGCCTGCTGACGATATCCATCCCAAAGGTGATCAGTGACAATGTCCTCGGTGATGACGGTCTGGCAGGTGAAGCATGCTTTGCCGCAGGATCCCATTTCCGGCCCGATCGATTGGCCGTTGAGCCAGTCGGAATATTCCTTCGGCAAGTGCGGCGCGGCTCCCGTCCACAGTCGGCGATCTCTCAATAGAAGAATCGAGCTGCGCGATCCCGGAATCTGTATTTCCAGCATGCACGAGATGCGCGTGAGAATTTCCGTCAGAGGTCGGTTTTGCGCGACTTGTTCGAGGATCAGGCTGCGATCGCGCTCGAGTTGCTCCTCCTGCTTTCGCGAGGTGATATCGAGGGTGGCGCCGGCCATCCCGGTCACTCGATCCTGATCGTCGATGAGGACTTCGCTCTGGTCGAAGATCGTGCGAATTTCGCCGTCGGGACGGACGATCCGGGTTTCCAGGCTTATCGGTTTGCGCGACCGCATGGCCTGGGCGACCAGCGCTTCCACCGTCGTGCGGTCATCGGGGTGAATCCGATCCAGAAAATCGTCGTAGGTGGGCACGTGCGACGCTGGCGACAAGCCGTAGATGCGGCAAAGCTCATCGGACCAGCTCATTGATCGTGTCGCGACATCCCAGGTCCAGCTACCGACATGTGCGAGGCGTTGCGCCTCTTCCAGTCGCGATTCGCTTTGCTGAAGCGCCTGTTCGACCTGCTTGCGTTCGGTGAAGTCAATCAAGGTTCCCTGCACAACTTCGGGCTGGCCGGGATCATCCAGGAGCAGGTTTGCCGTCAGCATTCCCCACACCTCGCTCCCGTCCATGCGGCGCAGGCGAGTCACCGAATTATGGACCGCACCGTTTTCGCGCAGGTAGGCAAGATAGCGGGTACGGTCGTCATCTTCAAAATAGAAGGACTTGCTGTTGACGCCGCTGATCTCGGCGCTGGATTCGTAGCCGAGCATTCGCGCGAAGGCATCATTGCATTCCAGCAACTGACCTTCGGGCAGGCTGCGGAATACGCCGACCAGGTTCTGGTCGAACAACAACCTGAATCGCTTTTCGGAAGCGAGCAGCGCATCTGCCGCCTGCTTGCGTTGAATCGCCGCTGCTACCTGGCCGGAAACGAATTCGAGCAGAACCAAGTCCTTTTCGGCATAGCGGACATCGCCGGAATAGCTCTGTACAACGAGCGCGCCGATGGTTTGTGATTGCGCCTTCAGCGGGACGCCGAGCCAATCCATTGAGTCGGTGCCGACCAGCGTAAATTGCGCGTGGAATCCTTCACGCACCGTTTCCGGGGTGAAAAGCAATGCCTTCCCGCTCCTGATCACGCGCCCCGACAGGGTGCCGTCGTCGAGCTTTCGCGGTTGTGGCGCGACGTCATATTCATCCACGTAATACGGGAACGTGAGTTCATCGCGAGCTTGGTCATACAGGGCTACGAAGAAATTCCGAGCAGGCAACAGCTCGCCGATAATCTCGTGGATGCGGCCAAACATTTCGAGCAGGGTCGCGGTGGAGTGAGCGGTTTCGGAGATACGATGCAACAATAATTGAGTCTTCTGCTGCTGCTTTTGCTGGCTGATCTCGCGCAGCGTACCGACAACCAATTGACGTTCGTCGGTCAAGACCGGAGTTAGCAGAACTTCCACGGGAAAGTCGGCACGGTGGTCGCTGCAATGGATCCATTCAAAACGGTGACTGCCTTCGCGCAGGGCAACAGACACCATGGCCTCGGCTTTTTCCGACGAGAGTTGGCCATCGGGCTGGAATTTTGGAGAAATTTGCGCCGGACTTTGCGCCAGCACCTCGCTCATGTCCGCGAAGCCCAACATGTCGACCGCCGCCTGATTGCAGTCGATAAACCGGCCTGCGCGAACGTCAAGCACCACATGCGCATCGGCGCTGCACTCGAACATCACGCGAAGACTCATATCTTCAAGCGCCATCAGTTCCTCCAAGTTGGCTTCGAGGATCGCCTGCTGCCGGGAAAGAGTAGGGATTGTGCCAACGTGACTATGTAGCTCCGTTGAATCCTTGTCGTGGTGCTGACAAGCAAACGTGGTGACGCGAAACCTTGAACATCTTGTTACGCGGTGTGTCAGCCGCATTGTCGCCCCAGTTGTGCAAGGAAATCAAAAGTAAGTTTCCTGCATGCTCAGGTATCCAGATGAACTATGGCTCGCTGGGGATGGACGTTCGGTTTTGCCAATCCGGACCTGCTCGACCCGGCTCCCGGGCGACAGCGCGACCCGCGAAGTACGGTATGCGCGACATCCGGGTCGGTTGCAATGTCACGATCAAGGTGGGCATTCTCGTACTCGCAAACTAATGAGGGAGTTCTCAAGTTGGACAAGGATCTCGCCTGGAGACTCGTCAAGGACCGGCCGTGGCACCATTCGTTCGAGGTCATCCCGGGTATCTGGACACCCGGCAATTACGCTCCGGAAAGCCTCTGGAATGAGTTGCAGCTTCCGGCAGATTTGAGCGGTCTATCGGTGGCGGATGTGGGCGCATCGAATGGCTATTTCAGCTTCGAGGCGCGCAGACGCGGTGCGCGCGTTGTCGCTTTCGATTTCCGCCACAAGGACAACTCCGGATTCGGCTTGGCCCAGCACATCAATGGGATGGTTGATGTCGAGCATCATCACGTCAATGTTCTGGATATCTCGCAAGAGCAGTTCGGTCAGTTCGACATCGTGCTGGCGCTTGGCTTGCTCTATCACGTGGCTGATCCGTATCGCGCGCTTGCCAACTGCGCATCGTTGTCATCTGATCGATTGCTGATCGAATCCTACTGCATTGACTCGACACTTTCGGCAGCCGAAGCATCAAGGCCGATCATGACGTTCATTCCCGATTGCGATCGATTCCCGGAACACGGCGATGTCAATCGGGATCGCAGCAATTTCTGGGGTTTCACTTCCGCTTGCTTGCAACGCATGGTCGAAGACGTCGGTTTCGCGGTCAGAGTCAGCGATGTGCGCGCCGAGAGGGTGTTTATCGACGCCGTCCGAAACGTCGAGAGTAGCGCGCAGACTCGCATCAAGTTCGCCTACGGTGAATTGCCGAGAGTGGCCTGCACTGGCGATTTGGATGATCCGGCGTCGTGGACTTTGTTCTAGCGCAGCAAGACAGGTGCCGCAATTGCGAGTCGGCGTGTTGCTGACTCAATCGGATTTCAGGCGGGCGAGCCAAGCGAACCGACGCGTCGAGATGAAAGAGTGCCCGCCGCGAGCGTTTGAAAGCGCCAACCAGTCAAAACGCGAAAGGCCTGTCTCAACGAGGGAGTGCCTTCGTTCTTTCATCATCAAACGAGCCCGAAGATAGCTGAAGAGCTCGCGCAACGCTGGTTGCGAAACTCTCCACCTGAGCGAAAAGACTACACAGTAGAAATCCGATCCCAAAGGAAGTGGATTGGGCGAATATCGGCTCGCCTGATCCATTCGTTCGCTTTTTCCCTGCATCGGCATTTATCCCAAGGAGGCAAGCGGGTCGGCGTCGCGAGGTATTACTGAAAAGTCACTCGCAGGATAGTCCCCCAGCCTGGGATGGTCTCCATGGATGCACGTCTGAATCAGGTGAAAAGAATCGATGCGACAGCCGGCACAGATTCACACTGATTGGACAGCGCTGTGGCTTTCCATTGCATTGCAGATGCCGGTTGTCGTGTGGGCACTAACGCACTGGGGATCGGGAATTCTCGCGCTGGGACCTTTCGAGTTCATCCGCTTGCTTCTGTTGCGCAGCGTGAGCGTGGCTTATCGCGAGTATGGCGATCCCTGGAAAGCCGTGAAGTCCTTCGCCCGGCAAGCCGGGGTTCTTCTCGGATTGTTCGTCGGCATACTGCTCCTCATTGGAATAAAAACGTTCGGAGTGGATAAATTCCTTGCGGAGCTGCAGCAGCCTTCGACCTGGCTATACGTCGTGCTTCCGATTGGTCTGCTGATCGCTGAAAATGCGTTGAGTCTGTTCTATTTTCGCGGTGACGTCCGCATGCAAGCAGCACGACTGGACGCAATGGCAGCGGACGCGACGGTCTGGTTCGTCATGGTCACTCTGGCAATTCCCGGGATGATTCTTGTGGCGTTGGGCTTCGCGATCTACTTTACAGAGGCCTCGCATAGCCATGTTCCAGATTGGTTCATGAACATTTTCGGCCTGGTCCTGATTTCTTATCCCGCATTTTATTTCACGGGCAAGGCTATCGTCCTCGCACAGGTGTTCACCGATCGATTCGCCCTCACCGGGCGCCGTGTCTTCGACGCGCCATGGGCCCTGTTCCTCACTGCGCCGAAAGGACAAAAATACTCGAAAACCAAACGCATCGAGAATTACGCGATCGAATGGCGCCGCGCTGCGATGCTCGATGCAGACCCGCCGGACGAACTGCAAGACTGGGGATAGGAGCGTCAAGGCTAAAGGGCAGCAGTGTTCGGCTTTGAAGCAACGCATCCCTGGATGCAAGGTCACACGCGAAGCCGCCATCATTGCCGCTTGCTGCTGTCAGCCAACAAGCTGGCGGCAGATTGGCGAGCACTTCTAAATGCACTTCAATCACGGAAGCCGCATTGAGGTAATCGGAGGGAACTCAGCTCGCTGATGATCACGTATTGAATCAATCGTTGAACCTCGCAACGTGATGCAGTTGTCTCCGACAGTTTTCGGATACTAAGAAAAGCCACGATGTCGATTATTCCCGAGAGCATGATGTGTAGCGAGTCATCTGCGATAACGAGGTGACGATTGCTGCGCTGGCGCCTGTCGACGCTAGACGCAGCCGTGCATGCTCGTAGATTCGATTTGAGTGACAGCCAGAATAGAACTTCAGGTTGACGTGGATAAGTCAAGCGCGAATCTAAATTGGCACGTCT
>JBDSPX010000049.1:0-3668 GCA_039930065.1 Dokdonella sp. | reverse complement strand
CGATACGCCGAACGGTCTGGTCGTGCCAGTTATTCGTGATGCCGACAAGAAGGGCGTCATTGAACTCGCCCACGAGTCCGGCGAACTCGCGAAGAAGGCGCGCGACGGCAAGCTCGGCCCCGCCGACATGTCCGGCGGCTGCTTTTCGATATCGAGCCTCGGCGGCATTGGCGGAACCGCGTTCACACCGATCGTCAACGCACCCGAAGTGGCGATCCTCGGTGTGTCGAAGTCCGCGATGAAGCCGGTCTGGAATGGCGAGAAATTCAAGCCGCGCCTGATCCTTCCGCTCAGCCTGAGCTACGACCACCGCGTCATCGACGGCGCCTCGGCCGCGCGCTTCACCGCGTATCTCGGCCAGGTACTGGCCGATATGCGTCGCGTATTGCTTTGAACCGGGAGACTTGAGATGGCCAATACGATTGAAATCAAAGTCCCTGATATCGGCAACTACAACGATATTCCGGTCATCGAAGTGCTCGTCAAAGTGGGCGACACGGTCAAGAAGGATCAGGGCATCGTCACCCTCGAATCGGACAAGGCGACCATGGAAGTGCCCTCACCGGCCGATGGTGTGATCAAGGAAGTGAAGGTCAAGGTTGACGACACGGCGAGCGAAGGGAAGGTCGTGGCGATTCTAGAAACCGCTGGCGCCTCTGCTGCTGCCGAGACGCCAGCGAAGGCCGAGGCACCAGCGCCGAAAGCCGCCGAACCCGAGAAGAAGGAAACGCCCAAGTCCGCGCCTGCAAAGTCCGAGGCGCCCGCAACCAAGGCCGCATCGGCGAGTGGTCGCAAAGCCGATATCGAATGTCAGGTGGTCGTGCTCGGTTCCGGCCCAGGTGGCTATACCGCTGCGTTCCGCGCGGCTGATCTCGGTCAGAACACCGTATTGATTGAACGCTTCGCGACGCTCGGCGGCGTCTGCCTCAATGTCGGCTGCATTCCGTCGAAGGCGTTGTTGCATGCCGGACGCGTGATCGAAGAAGCCGCGCATGCCGAGGATATCGGCGTCAGTTTCGGCAAGCCGAAGATTGATCTCGACAAGCTGCGCGCGAGCAAGGACAAGGTGGTCAAACAATTGACCGGCGGCCTCGCAAGCATGGCCAAACAACGCAAGGTCACCGTTGTCACCGGTAGCGGAAAATTCATCTCGGTCAACGAGATCGAAGTCGAAGGCGCCGATGGCAAGAAGCTCGTGCGCTTCGAGAAGGCGATCATCGCGGCCGGTTCGCAGGCAGTGAAGCTGCCGGGCTTCCCGTGGGACGACAAGCGCATGATGGATTCGACCGACGCGCTCGATCTCACCGATATCCCGAAGAAGCTGCTCGTCGTTGGTGGCGGCATCATCGGCCTCGAAATGGCCTGCGTGTATGACGCGCTCGGCAGCGAAGTCACCGTTGTCGAATTGCTTGATCAACTGATGCCTGGCGCCGATCCCGATCTCGTGCGTCCGCTGCATCAGCGGCTTTCAAAGCGCTACGCGGGCATACACCTCAAAGTAAAAGTCACGAAGATCGAAGCCGAAAAGAAAGGCCTCAAGGCGACCTTCGAAGGCGACAAGGCGCCCGAGCCGCAACTCTATGATCGCGTGCTCGTCGCGGTCGGTCGCTCGGCCAACGGCGGCAAAGTCAATGCCGAAGCTGCGGGCGTCAACGTCACCGATCGCGGTTTCATTCCAGTCGATAAACAGATGCGTACCAACGTGCCGCACATCTTCGCGATCGGCGATCTGGTCGGTCAGCCAATGCTCGCACACAAGGCTACGCATGAAGGAAAAGTGGCCGCTGAAGTCGCCGCCGGACAGAAGAGCGAATTCGTCGCCCGCGTGATTCCGTCGGTGGCCTATACCGATCCCGAAATCGCCTGGGTCGGCTTGACCGAAATCGAAGCGAAGAAGGAAGGCATCGCCTACGGCGTCGGCAAGTTCCCGCATGCGGCTTCGGGGCGCGCAATTGGCATCGGTCGCACCGAAGGCTTCACCAAGCTGCTGTTTGATGAAGCCAGCCATCGCGTCATCGGCGCCGGCATCGTCGCGCCGAATGCCGGCGACCTGATCGCCGAAATCGGCCTCGCGATCGAGATGGGTTGCGAAGCCGCCGATATCGGCTTGACCATCCATCCGCATCCGACCTTGAGTGAATCGGTGGGTATGGCTGCCGAGGTTTACGAGGGCACGATCACGGATTTGTATATTCCGAAAAAGAAATAGGCGTTTTCACTCGCGCGGGTGAATCGCTGGGCCATCCTTAAGCGCAAAGGACGAGGTATATGGCCCCTCGCTGCGACTGGTTCTTTACTATAACGGGTTTTTTACTATAGTAATACACTTCGATTGCTGGGCATGAAATCAGCGCAACGAACAGGGTGATGCCGCAGATCCTGGAGTCGTCAACCCTGCCAAGACCTGGCTCTTGATCACATCTTTCGCTATTTCTGCACATCGCCAGAACCCACGATTGATACTGCATCCAAAAGGCTCGTCGCCCCTGCCCTTCGACAAGCTCAGGACAAGCTCGGCTGCGCCGAGGCAGGGGCCCAGTGCCTCTGTTTTTTCGTATTCACTTTTGGAGCACGCGCCTAGGTTGCGCGGCATCCATGCCTTTTTTCACTCGCCTCCGGCGAGCGAGCCACCTTTCTTTGCTTGGCTACTGCGCCGCAGGAGCGGCGCGAACAGCGAAGCTGGCCCGCATGGGAGGAGGGCAGGAGCCCGGAGTAAAGAGAAGGCACCAAGAGAAAGGCCACCCCACACTCGCGCCTTACGCACAGTCCCTGTGCTCCAGGTTCGCGAGCCTGCTACGGGGTTCGCCGACAGTCCATCACTGGACTGGCGTCGAACTGGCCCACATCGTGTGGGCCATCCTTCGGACATTTCCTTCGCAGACTCGCCGCGATCGAGGGGACCCCAATAGCGCGCATCGTGCGCGCCGAAGTCAAAAGCACCGTCGGCAACTGCTCCTGCGTCGTGCTGCACAGGGACGTGCGAATGTCGCGAGCGCAGGATGCGCTGGAGCGACCGCTACCTCCTGCATCCATGCGGTCCCCTACGCAGTCTCGCCGCGATCGAGGGGGCCCGATAGCGCGCATCGTGCGCGCCAAATCCAAAGCCCCTCATCCGCCCTGTCGGGCACCTTCTCCCGCAATGCGGGCCCCCTCTGTCAGGCTACTTGTCGCCGAGGTAAAAAGCCTCGGGGGCGATTAGGAAATGACCATGAAGCAGAAGACGTACAGTCCAGAACAACGCGCTCAGGCTTTGCAGCGAGTGGCATTACGTGGGAATCAAACCATCGAGCAGGTAGCCGATGCGTGCGGTGTAGTGGTGGGTACGCTGAAGGGCTGGATGAAGCAGGCCAAACGCGTTGCGCCGGTTACCGATTCGAGCAAACCAGCGTTGGCTTATAGCCCGGCTGAGCAGCTGAACGCACTGCTGGAAACCGCCTCGATGGATGAGCTGTCGCTTGGGGCATGGTGCCGCTCCAAAGGACTGTTTCCCCATCATTTGCAAGCCTGGCGAGTGGCGTTGACGGCACCGCGTACGGACACCTCGCAGGCGCTGCGTGAGACACAGCGGGAGCGTGATCGCCTGGCGCGTGAGCTGCTGCGCAAGGACAAAGCACTGGCGGAGGCGGCAGCGTTGCTGGTGTTGCAAAAAAAGTTCCAGGCGATGTTTT
>JBDSPX010000048.1:0-3499 GCA_039930065.1 Dokdonella sp. | reverse complement strand
CCCGGCTTTCGCCGGAATGACGATGGAGCTCGAGTCCAAGCGTGACGTACGCTGGCTTGGCCAGTTGATGAATCATCAACTGGTCGGGTTCTTCGATTCCCTATTCCCGTCTCTCGATTCCCAGCTTTACTTGGGCATGTGCTCGTTGATCGCCTTGATCAACTCGTCTTCATCGATCGGCTTGGTGACATAGGTCTTCGCGCCTTGGCGCATGCCCCAGACGCGATCGGTTTCCTGATCCTTGGTGGTTACCAAGATGATTGGAATATGGCTGGTCTTGGCATCCTTGGCCAAGGTGCGCGTGGCCTGGAAGCCGTTGAGATTCGGCATTACGACATCCATCAGGATGAGATCCGGCAGCTCGCGCTTGGCGACTTCTACGCCCGCTGAACCATCTTCCGCAGTGATTACTTCATGACCGAGCTTTTCTGCGATGCGCTTGAGGCCCATCAGCTGGGAAGGTGAGTCGTCGACAATAAGTACACGCGCCATAAGTAATTCCGTTGTCCCCTGATGCCGGATGGCTCCTGCATTCTAGCCATCAGATGGCCTAACAACCAGCGAACCCGGTCACCCAATTCGCACCAAGGTGCGACCAAATGACTTTCCGGCCAGCATTTGCTCGAAAACCGGCCCAAGTTCATCGAATGCGGTCTCTTTTGTCGCGATCTTCTCTAAATGTCGAGGCTTCCAGTCATCGGCTAAATGCCGCCATATGTCGTCACGTATCGAACGGACAGTTCCGGCGGAAGCAATTCCGAGGAGGCTAACGCCACGGATGATGAAGGGCATAACCGTTGTAGCCAGTTCAATACCACCCGCATTTCCGCAAATTGCGATGTTTCCATAAGGATGGATCACCCGAGTGAGTCCCGCGAGCATGTCGCCACCGACATTGTCGATTGCGCCAGCCCAGTGCGCATTTTCGAGCGGGCGCTGGCCCCAAAATAATTCCTTGCGTGCGATGCATTGCTGCGCCCCAAGCTCGATAAGAAAATCGAACTGTTCCGTTTTGCCGGTAATCGCATGTGCGCTGTAGCCTGCGCGACTCAGGATGTCGATAGCCAACATGCCGACACCACCGGTAGCTCCGGTCACCACGATCGGGCCCAGTTCCGGCGTTTGTCCATTTTGTTGCATACGGTAAAGCGAGAGTGCGGCGGTGAACCCGGCAGTTCCAATAATCATCGACTCGCGCAGAGTCAAGCCAACCGGTAACGGTATCGCCCACTTTGATTCCAGTCGCACATATTCCGCGTAGCCACCGTCACGCGTTTCGGAGAGCCCCGAGCCGGTGCAGAGAACCGCATCGCCTTCCTTGAACGCCGGATCGGTCGAAGCGGCGACGTAGCCTGCGACATCGATGCCGCCGTTGAGTGGAAACTGGCGAAGGATCTTGCCCTTGCCCGTTCCAGCCAACGCATCCTTGAAGTTGACCGATGAGTAGGCGACCTTGATCAGGACCTCACCCGGCGAGAGTTCATCGACCTGCATCTCCTCGATGCCGGCGCGATAGCCTTGGTCCTCGCTGCGGATACGGAAGGCACGGAAGGGTATGTTCATTTTCTGGACTCCGATTTCCGGCCGCCATGGCCATGATGCTTCCGAGTCGGAGAGGGTAGGCGGCTACGCGGCTACCCTCGATTGCTCAGGACTCGTGGGCAGTTTCCCGCTAGGATCAGTTGGCCTTGTGGATCGCGCGTTTGTCGACCGCCAGGGCGGCTTCGTGGACGGCTTCGCTCAAGGTCGGATGGGCGTGGACGATGCGCGCGAGATCTTCGGCACTACCCTTGAATTCCATTGTGACGACGGCTTCGGCGATCAGCTCGGAAACGACCGGGCCGACCATGTGAACACCGAGTATGCGATCGGTTTCGGCATGCGCGATGATCTTCACGTGGCCGGCGGTTTCGTTCATGGCGACGGCGCGGCCGATCGCGGCAAATGGGAACGAGCCGGTCTTGTAAGGTATGCCTTCTTCCTTGACCTGGGCTTCCGTCTTTCCGACCCAGGCGAGTTCAGGCTCGGTGTAGATGACCCAGGGCACGGTATCGAGATTGACGTGACCGGCCTTGCCGGCGATCAGTTCGGCGACCGCAATGCCTTCCTCGGAACCTTTGTGCGCAAGCATCGGGCCACGCACGCAATCGCCCACTGCCCAGACGCCTTCAACGCCGGTCCAGTTGTGTTCGTCCACCGCAACGCGACCGCGATCGTCGAGTTTGACGCCGGCATCATCGGCCAGCAAACCCTTTGTGGCTGCACGACGTCCAACCGCGACCAGCAGCTTGTCGACCTCAAGCGTTTGTTCGCCCTTGCTGTCGGTATAGGTGAGCGTGACGCCTTTCTTGCCGACTTCTGCCTTGTTGAGTTTGGCGCCGAGGTGGATATCCAAGCCCTGCTTCTTGAACTCGCGCGCGGCGACCTTGGCGATATCGGCATCGACTGTGGCGAGAAAATCGGGCAGCGCTTCAAGAATCGTGACTTCGGAGCCGAGTCGATTCCAGACACTGCCGAGTTCGAGGCCGATCACACCGGCACCAATCACGCCGAGGCGCTTTGGTGTTTCACTGAAATCGAGCGCTCCGGCATTGTCGACGATGCTGTTGCCGTCGAATTTCGCAAACGGCAGTTCAATCGGCACAGAGCCGGCGGCGATGATCACATTGGTTGCGGTGTAGTCGGTGCTCTGGCCATCGGCATCTTTAACCGACACCACCCGGTTTGCCTTGAGCGTGCCGAAACCCGCAATCGCGGTCACCTTGTTGGCCTTGAATAACTGGGTGATGCCGCCGGTAAATTGTTTGACGATCTTGTCCTTGCGACCGACCATCGTTGCAACATCAATCTTCGCGTCCTTGGCCGTAATTCCGTGCGCCTCGAATGCATGCGTGAGGTTGTGGAATTGCTTGGACGAGTCGAGCAAGGCCTTGGATGGAATGCAGCCAATATTGAGGCAGGTGCCGCCGAGTGCCGGCTTGCCGTCCTTGCCGATGAAATCGTCGATGCAAGCGGTCTTCATGCCAAGTTGCGCTGCGCGGATCGCAGCCACATAACCTGCCGGGCCAGCTCCGATGATGATGACGTCGTAGTTTTCGCTCATTGCATTCACTCACGGGATTCGAAAGTCGGGATTTGGAATTCGTCAGAGCGGGTTTCGGCCGGATGCGGGCGGTCCGCTTTTCCGAATCTCGAATCCCGAATCTCGAATCCCCGATGTTGCTCGGAATCAGATTCCGAGAAGCATCGTATGCGGATTCTCCAACTGATTCTTGATGTCGACGAGGAACAGCACCGCATCCTTGCCGTCGATGATGCGGTGGTCGTAGCTGATCGCGATGTACATCATCGGCGCGGCAATGACCTGCCCATTTTCGACGATCGCGCGGTCCTTGATCGTGTGCATGCCAAGGATTGCACTCTGCGGCGGATTGACGATCGGCGTCGACAGCAGCGAGCCGAAGGTGCCGCCATTGGTGATTGTGAACGTTCCGCCCTG
>JBDSPX010000047.1:0-4745 GCA_039930065.1 Dokdonella sp. | reverse complement strand
GCCTTTGTGTTCGGCATGATTGCGCAGAAGCTGCGTTTGTCGCCGCTGTTTGGCTATCTGGTCGCGGGCGTTGTCGCGGGCCCATTCACGCCGGGCTTTGTTGCCGATGCAGGTATCGCGCAGCAACTTTCCGAAATCGGCGTGATCCTGATCATGTTCGGCGTCGGCCTGCATTTTTCGATTGGCGACTTGTGGTCGGTGCGCAAAATCGTCATCCCGGGCGCGCTTTTCCAGGTGTTGATCGCGTCGAGTCTTGGCCTGCTGCTCGGTTGGCTGATGGGTTGGAGCTGGGGATCGGCACTGATCTTCGGCATCTGCCTTTCGGTGGCGAGTACGGTTGTGCTGTTGCGCGCCCTCGAAGAGCGCCGACTGCTGGAAACCCGACGCGGACGCATCGCAATCGGCTGGCTGATCGTCGAGGACCTGCTGATGGTGCTCGTGCTGGTCATGCTGCCACCGCTGGCCGGATTGCTCGGTGGTGATTCGGTCGACGGTGGCTCGGCAAGCACCGGCGACATCCTGCGCGCACTCGGCTGGACGCTCGGCAAGGTAACGGTCTTCATTGTGCTGATGCTGGCGATTGGCCGACGCGTGATTCCGTGGGTACTCGAACGCACGGCCGGTGTCGGCTCACGCGAATTGTTCACCCTTGCCGTTCTTGCCATCGCACTGGGTGTGGCCTACGTCGCCACAGCGGTCTTCTCGGTGTCATTCGCGTTGGGCGCCTTCCTCGCCGGGGTCATGCTCAACGAGTCCAAGCTCAGTCATCAGGCCGCGAGTGATTCACTGCCGATGCGTGATGCATTCGCGGTATTGTTTTTTGTGTCGGTCGGCATGTTGTTTGATCCGCATATTTTGATCGAGCAACCGCTCGCTATTCTCGCGACGTTTCTGATCATCGTACTTGGCAATGCGTTCTGCGGATTTATCGTCTCGCGCGTGTTCCGTGAGCCGCTGCAAACGCAGTTGACTCTCGGTGCGGGCCTCGCCCAGATCGGCGAGTTCTCTTTCATCCTCGCCGCGCTGGGGGTGAGTCTCGGCTTGCTCAGCAAAGACGCACAGAATCTGATTCTTGCCGCAGCCCTGCTCTCGATCATTGTCAATCCGATGTTCTTCGTTTTGCTCGATCGCTGGAATGCACAACACGAAGCCGAGATCCGCATTGCAACCGAGGCCAGCCTGCACGCCGAGGAGGAGGATCTGCTGCCGGATCGCGCGTCGATTCCGCCGGCCAATCACATTGTCCTGATCGGCTTCGGTCGTGTCGGATCGCGCGTTGGTCGCGCCCTGCAGCAACATGGCACACCACTGGTCCTGATCGACTCGAATCGCGACAACTGCATTGAGGCGCGCGCCGTCGGCATCCCATGCATCTTCGGCAATGCGCTATCCGAAGGCGTACTCGCTGACGCCCACGTGGGTACAGCTCGCGCGATGTTGCTGGCTATTTCACAGGCGCTAGAAGCCGGCCCGATCATCCGCCTCGCGCGCGAAGCCAACCCCGGCATCGCGATCCTCGCCCGAGCCCACTCCGATGAGGAAGTCGCCTACCTGCACAAGGCGGGCGCCGATGCGACGATCATGGGTGAAAGCGAAATCGCACGCAGTATGTGCGACTCGGTCGAGTCACTGGTTCGGCTCGCACAGCGGCTCGAAGCGGCGAACAAGCCGCCCGATTCCGAGGCCGGTTCTGCGCAGAACGTGCCCGCCTGATTCAGCGAGTCAGACTCCTATTGATTAGGCCCTTAAATTGTACGACTTTTCATTTTGAAGTCCCATTCACCCTCAACCGTTCGCCCTGAGCCTGTCGAAGGGTGACTCCAAGGTTCCGAGCCGCTCCGGGCCACTTCCAATCATGGTTCGACAGGCTCACCACGAACGGAAGTGGGTGGAATTTCCCTTACGCTGCTCTTGCCCGTCGCAGGAGCAATATCGAGACTATTTACGGGCCGAATCAATAGATCTGTCGATCTTCACGCGCAGTGTCTCAGCATCCCATCGAGCATGCCCGGCTTGCGCAAGGCGCGCAGCCACCATGCTCGGGCAGCACCGCCTTCTTCGGATCGCCAGGCGAGATGGAAGGTTTCTGCGGGCTTGGGCTCCTCGACCTGCTTTTCGATCAGTGATCCTGTTGCAATGGCGGCTTCGGCGCAGGGTCGCGGAAGGAAGCCGAAGCCCAGACCCGCCTTTTGGAAATCGAGCTTGCTGCGCATATCGGGGACACTGAGCGTGTCCTGGCCAAACAGTACGCCAACCGTGCGTGGTGGAAGCCGACGCGCAGAATCGGCGACGACGATGGCTCGGCAGGATTGCAGATCAGCCTTGCCGAGCACGTGCTTGATCGACGCCAAAGGGTGTTCTGGCGCGACAACAAAGGCGAACTCGACCGTGCCCATCGGTTCCGATCCGTAGCCTCCGCCCGACGGACCTTCTCCGGCCGCGCCGACCAGCAGATCCACGCGATGGTCGAGCAAGGCTTCCCAGGTTCCCGACAGCGCCTCGTGCGCGATGCGCAGGCGTGTCTGATCGGCGACAACGCAGAAATCCGTGATTTCCGGTTGCAGGCAAATCGCCGGAAAGATCGAATCCATGCCGATCGCGAATTCGGTTTCCCAACCGGTGGCGACTCGACGCACGCGATGTTCGAGATCCTGCGCGGCTCTGAGCAGATGTCGCCCCTCGCGCAGCAACTCGTGTCCGGCAGCGGTCAGCTCCACACGCGGCCCATGGCGTTCGAACAACGCCACACCGAGATCGTCTTCGAGCTTGGCAATCGTGTACGACACGGTCGAAGGTACGCGAAACAGCTCGCGGGCCGCAGCTGAAAACGAACCACGACGATCGATTGCATCCACGACCAGCAACGCATCGAGGCTCAGGCGAAGCATTCGAAATAATCGATGATAGGCACGTAAATTACTCGCTTTTCATACGCATAGACCACGCTCACAATGTCGTAAAGCACGATAGTACGAGGTTTCTTGACGTAAAAGATCAGCAACTCGTTCTATCGATCAATTGCCATATGAAAGGAGAATTTCATGCTGCAGATTCGCAAGAGTGAAGATCGCGGCCCGGCCGAACACGGCTGGCTGTCCTCGCGCCACAGCTTCTCGTTCGCCGACTATCGCGATCCATCGCACATGGGTTTCGGCCCGTTGCGCGTGATCAACGAGGATCGTGTGAAGCCGGGTCAGGGCTTCGGCACGCACGGCCATCAGGATATGGAAATCATTTCCTATGTTCTCGATGGCGCGCTCGAACACAAGGACAGCCTCGGCACCGGCTCGGTCATCCGCTACGGCGACGTACAGCGCATGAGCGCGGGATCAGGTGTGCGCCACAGCGAGTTCAATCATTCGGCCGATGAATCCGTACATTTTCTGCAGATATGGATCATTCCCGAGAAACAAGGCATTGCGCCGAGCTACGAGGAAAAGCATTTCACCCCGGAATCCAAGCGCGGGCGCCTGCGCCTGATTGCCTCTCGTGATGGTCGCGAAGGCTCGGTGGTCGTGCACCAGGATGTCGCGGTGTTTGCCTCGATCGTCGATAAAGAGGATCGTCTGACGCATGATCTGGCGAGCGGTCGCATCGCCTACCTGCACGTCATTCGTGGTGAGCTGGCGGCAAACGGGATCGCACTCAACGGTGGCGATGCGTTGGAGATCACTGATGAGAGTGGAATCGTTGTCGAAAACGCACGCGATGCCGAATTCCTGTTGTTTGACCTGCCGCGCTGAAGACTCAAAGGCATCAATCAACAACGCCAAGTAGCTGCGCCCGCCGTCTTTGCGGATGGATTTCACAACGATCTGCCGGGTGCGCGCCCTGGTCGAGGCAAGGTGGAATGACCTTGAGCAGCGCACGTTCCCCGCTTCAGCATGGAGGCCTGAAGCGATCACCTATACAATCGGCGGCCGTTTCCGCTGGCGCCGTGCCCGGATCGATGCCTGGGTTCCGCCATGTTGTTGATGATCGACAATTACGACAGCTTCACCTTCAATCTCGTGCAGTATTTTGGCGAGTTGGGGGAGGATGTGAAGGTCGTTCGCAACGATGAACTGACGACAGCTCAGATCGCGGCGCTCGAAGCGTCATCGATCGTGATTTCGCCTGGGCCATGCACGCCCAACGAGGCCGGTGTTTCGCTCGAAGTGCTGGAACAATTGTCGGCGAAGCTGCCGATTTTTGGCGTTTGTCTCGGCCATCAGGCGATCGGCCAGGCGTTTGGTGGCAAGGTCGTGCGGGCGCGCCAGATCATGCACGGCAAGACTTCGATGATCCATCATCTGGGCGTCGGTGTATTTCAAGGACTTCCGAATCCGTTCGAGGCGACGCGCTATCACTCTTTGGTGGTTGAGCAGGAGTCATTGCCGGATTGTCTGGAAGTGACCGCGTGGACCGAAAATGCCGATGGGACCCGCGACGAAATTATGGGTTTGCGCCATCGCAGCCTGCCGGTCGAAGGGGTGCAGTTCCATCCGGAATCGATCCTGACCCAGCATGGGCATGACTTGTTGCGGAATTTTCTTCAGCGATGATTGATCGGCGAATGGCCACATGCCGCGTCGTTCGAATTGTGGGAAGCGGCTTCAGCCGTCCCAACAAGGGGACTTCCTGCGGTCGCGATGCTCTTCTTGCATCGTGCGAGGAGCATCAGGCATGAATGCCTTTCCCACGAATAGCGCGCTTCGCAACATCAATGATCCAGATTCATTGTAGGAAGCGGCTTCAGCCGCGAT
>JBDSPX010000046.1:0-2786 GCA_039930065.1 Dokdonella sp. | reverse complement strand
CGAGCAATACCGAGACCTTTGTTGCCTTGCGCGCGCACATCGACAACTGGCGCTGGTCGGGCGTGCCGTTCTACCTTCGCACCGGCAAGCGCATGCCGCGCCGCTGCACCGAAATCTATATCCAGTTTCGCGCCGTGCCGCATTCGATCTTCGCCACCAGCGGCGTGCGCGTCGAACCGAACGCGTTGGTCATCCTGCTGCAGCCTGAAGAGCGCATCCAGATGACCTTGATGCACAAGACGCCTGGCCTCGATCGCAACGGTTTGCGCTTGTCGCAAGTCGCGCTCGATCTGGATGTCGATGAGCAATTTGCCAACCATCGCCGCCGCCTTTCCTATGAGCGCTTGTATCTCGACGCACTCGAGGGCAACGGAACTTTGTTTGTGCGTCGCGATGAGACCGAGGCGGCCTGGCAATGGGTCGACGCGATTTTCGATGGCTGGAACCATGCGGGCAGCACGCCAAAACCCTACCCTGCGGGCACCTGGGGACCGAGCGGCGCGGTGGCGATGATCGAGCGGCACAATCACAGCTGGCGGGAGTGAAGACGATGGCCTGGACCGAAACCAAACATGCCAGCGCGGATGCGTTGGCCGCTGCCGTCGCAAAGCGCGCCTTGAACGCCATTGATGGCGCATTGAAGGTACGCGACATGGCGATCGCCGCGATCGCCGGTGGACGCACAACGCCACCGGTGCTGCGCCACCTGGCTGCCGAACGTCGCGACTGGTCGAAACTGACGATCCTGCCAACTGACGAACGTTGGGTGGCAGCGGACAACGCCGACTGCAATCTGCGCCAACTGCAGGAGTCATTCACCGGAGTCAAAGGTGTGCGCTGGATTGCCTTGGCGCCGCCGCGACCTCGCGGCAAGGCCAACGCGACTTACGCCAACACGGCGCTCGAAACGGCTGATGAGGCTTTCGACCTTTGCCTGCTCGGCATGGGCGCGGACGGACATTTCGCGTCTCTGTTTCCCGGCGCGGAAAATTTGCAGGAGGCATTGGACCCGGCCACCCGCGATGCCGCCATCGCGATCGTGCCCGATCCGATGCCAAGCGCCGGACCGCATCCGCGTATCAGCTTGACGCTTGCGCGCCTGTTGCACAGTCGTCAGATCATTCTCGCGATCACCGGCGCGGACAAGCGCGCCATGCTTGAGCGCGCCCTCGACGAAAACGATCCGCTCAACTTGCCGGTCGCAGCCTTGCTGCGCGCACCGGGTCGGACGATCGAGATCCACTGGAGTCCTTGATGAGTCTGCATCCTGTTGTCGAACGTGTCACTTCGCGCATTGCCGAACGCAGTCGCGGTTCGCGCGATGACTATCTCTCCCGGATGCACGCCGCGCACACGCAGAATCCTGCACGCTCAAAATTGAGCTGCGGCAATCTCGCCCATGCCTTCGCTGCATCGGGCGAAGACAAACCACTGTTGCGTGGCAACCGTGGCGGCAATATCGGCATCGTCACCGCTTACAACGACATGCTCTCGGCGCATCAGCCGATGGAGCACTACCCCACCCTGATCCGCGCCGCGGCACGCAGCGCCGGCGGCGCCGCCCAGGTCGCCGGTGGCGTACCGGCGATGTGCGATGGCGTAACCCAGGGCCGCGATGGCATGGAGCTTTCGCTGTTTTCGCGCGATGCGATCGCGCTGGCCACGGCGGTTTCGCTGTCGCATGACATGTTCGATGCAGCGATCCTGCTCGGCGTCTGCGACAAGATCGTGCCGGGCCTGTTGATCGGCGCACTGAGCTTTGGCCATCTGCCGGTGATTTTCGTCCCGGCCGGGCCGATGACTTCGGGCTTGCCAAACAAGGAAAAAGCCGCCGTTCGGCAACGCTATGCCGAAGGCAAGGCGACTCGCGAGGAATTGCTCGAAGCCGAATCGCAGTCCTACCACGGCCCCGGCACGTGCACGTTTTACGGCACGGCCAATTCCAACCAGATGCTGCTCGAAATGATGGGCTTGATGATGCCCGGTGCCGCCTTCGTCAATCCCGGCACGAGCTTGCGCGATGCGCTGACCGTGGCCGCAACCGAGCAGGCGTTGCGCATCACGGCACTTGGCGACAATTACATTCCGCTTGCGAAGACTCTTGACGAGAAGGCCATCGTCAACGCGATGGTCGGCCTCGCTGCAACCGGCGGTTCGACCAATCACGCGATCCATCTGATCGCCATCGCACGTGCCGCCGGCTTGATCGTCGACTGGGATGATCTCGATGCGCTTTCGCGCGCAACGCCGCTGCTCGCGCGTGTCTATCCGAATGGCGGCGCGGACGTGAATCACTATCAGGCGGCGGGCGGACTTGGCTTCACGATCCGCGAATTGATCGATGCGGGCTTGCTGCATCCGGATATCCATTGCGTGCACGGCGGTGATCTGCGTGCGCAGATGCAGGAGCCGAAACTCGATAATCTGAAACTGCATTGGATTGCACCGCCCGCGCAACCGATCGACAGCGCCGTCGTGCGTACGGTCGCTGAACCGTTCGATAGTGAAGGCGGACTGCGTCGCGTGTGCGGAAATCTCGGTCGCGCCGTGGTCAAGGTTTCTGCGGTATCGGTTGAACATCGATCGATCACTGCACCGGCGCGCATCTTCGATTCACAGGATGCGATGCTTGATGCATTCAAGGCCGGGTCATTGAACGGCGATTTCGTCGCGGTGATCCGTGCCCAAGGCCCGCGTGCGAATGGCATGCCCGAGTTGCACAAGCTCACACCGACGCTCGGTGTGTTGCAGGATCGCGGGCAGCGCGTCGCCCTGCTCACCGATGG
>JBDSPX010000045.1:0-12284 GCA_039930065.1 Dokdonella sp. | reverse complement strand
CAGAAAAGTTGACCGAGTTCCTTCTCATGCCAGGCGATGCCATGCGCATCGACCAAGTCGATGAAATCGGTGGGCGTGTAGCGAGCCAATGCAGATTTGCAATAATGCGGATTGGCCGAGAGGAAATTCGCCGGGGTCGTTCCGGTATTCGTGAAATTGCAGCGTCCGCCGCCGGACATGAGGATTTTCTTGCCGACGCGGTTCGCATGCTCGATCACGCGCACGCGCTTGCCTCGTTTGCCAGCCGTCACTGCGCACATCAATCCTGCGGCACCGCCGCCGATGATGGTTACATCGACGCTATCCGGCATTACTCGATCGCCCCGGGTTATCGGAGCCCATACGCACGTGCGGATCGATACCGATGACCGTGTCGCCTTTGAGGATCTGCACATGGCCATCCTGGATCAGGCATTGCAGACGCAGCCCACGTTCCGCCAGCGCAGCGAGTGCATCGACGACATCAACAGGAATGTCCAGCACAGTCAGGTTCTTTGAACGCCGCAGATCGCCCGCAGATTTTTCCCACCAGATGTCGCCCCCGCGACCGCCGTAATTGATCAACACCACGAGATTGGCTCGACCACAGGCTTTGCGCACGCGAGCAGGATCCGGATGACCAAGATCAATCCACAGCGCGATGTCACCGTTCAATTCCTTGCGCCAGAGATCCGGTTCGTCATCGGTGCTCAAGCCCTTGCCGAACTCAAGACGCTCAGCGGCGTAAAGGGCAAACGCGAGCACGCGAATCATCATGCGCTCGTCGGTTTCTGAGGGATGACGGGCCAGGGTCAGCGCATGGGTCGCATAGTAATGACGATCCATGTCGCTGATTTGCAGCTCGATCTTGTAGATGGTTGCGTTGGGTGCCATGCGCGGGCCGGTCGCGGAAAAGTCGACCATTGTAATCGGCTGGCGGGCCGTTACGTGGATTCGATTCCCGCTATGGCGCGGTTGCCGTCGATTGCAAGCCAAGAAAATCCCGGACTGAGGGGATTCGGCGCAACAGCAGACGCTCGATCAGGCATACCGCGATTATCGACAAGCCGAGCAGAGGCAACAGGATTCCAAGCACGCCGATCAACATAAAAAATCCCGCTGCGAGCCGCGATGATTCCTGTGCGATCGGTGCTCCCAGCGTGCCGACGGTTCGTCTGCGCCACCACATGACGATGACGCTGAACTCAGCGCGCTAGGATGACCAAAAACGCTGCGCGCCTTGATCGATGTCTGCCGTGATCGCATGCGTGCGCTAGCCGCTCCGGTCGAGGCAGGGGCGATCAAGCGCGGCGCGGATCACTATATGGCGAAGCCGACCACGGTCGAGGCGATTCTTCGAACGATCGATGATGATCCTGCCGACCCACCTGCGGAAGCCGAGACCACGATGATTCCGTTGAGTCGGCTTGAGTGGGAGCACATCCAGCAAGCGATGATCGACAGCAACGGCAACATTTCCGCAGCCGCACGGCTACTCGGCATGCATCGACGCTTGCTGCAACGGAAACTGGCGAAGAAGCCGGGTCGAGAACGAAAGCCTGCCGATGAACTGGATTGACGTCGGTACTTACACCGATCGAGCTGACGATCAGATCGCGTCGTGGTCCGCGTCCGCGCCGGATCGCAGACGTACGACGGCCCGCTGGGTACGCAGCCGTTCACGAATCGAAGGGCTGTATTTGACGATGCACCAGAGTGCGCGAAGGGCGTCCTTCCAGCCAATTTTCTTGCCGTCTGTATAGCTGCGGCCACGGTAGGAGATGCCGATTTCGTGGATATGCCATCCGCCTCGCGCGATCTTGGCGGTGATCTCCGGCTCGAAGCCGAAGCGATCCTCCTCGATCCGGACTGACTGGATGATCTCGCGGCGGAAAACCTTGTAGCAGGTTTCCATGTCGGTCAGGCGCAAACCGGTGAAGAGGTTCGACATCTGCGTGAGCACCTTGTTGCCGAGCCACTGCCGAAGGAACATGACCGGAGGCCGTGATGTCATGAAGCGTGAGCCGAAGACGACATCGGCGGCACCCGTCAGGATCGGTTTCAGCAGCAGCGCATATTCGCTCGGATCGTATTCGAGATCGGCATCCTGGATGATCACGATATCGCCCGTCGCGGCGCGGATGCCCGTTCGCAGTGACGCACCCTTGCCTTGGTTGACCTCGTGATAGAGGATCTGCTGCACCAACGGTGCGACCTGCGTTGTCAGAATCGCGCGTGTACCGTCGTGCGAGCAGTCGTCGACAATGATGATTTCCATGGGCGCGCACGCAGACATACGCACCGCTTCCACGAGCGCAAGGATGGTCCGCTCCTCGTTGAAGCAAGGAATCACGACGGACAGTTTCATGGGTTTCATTCCATCGATGGTGCGCGAAGCATCTGCGTTCATCCGGTCAGCATCACTAAGCCAATCAAAGCGAACAGCCATCGATACCGCGTTTGCATCCATTCCGCAGTTTCGAAACCCGGACCGCGCCGCAGCGCGCGAAGAAACCATGTGGCATGCAGGAGCCAGGCGACTGGACTCCATAGCAACAGCCGCGGAAGAGCGCCGGCGGCCGCCAGCGCCGTGAGCATCGCATAGGCTGCCGTGAACGTAAAAAAACTTGCGATGAATGCGCGTCGGCGACCGAAGACGACAGCCGTTGTGCGGATGCCGTTGACGAGATCGCCATCGCAATCGCGTACTTCCTGATTGAGATGACCTGCAGCAAATACCAGGCCGAAGAAGACGCCGATCGTCATACCTTGCTCGTCAAGCACGTGGGTCAAGGTATAGCCGAGCAGAAAGTGCGCCGCTCCTCCGATCAGATGATTGAGCGATGCCGCGATGGGTGTGCGTTTGCCGAGTACCGGTGAACCCGAATAGACAAAGCCAAGCGCGGCGATCGCGCTACCGAAAATCAGCGCCGCAGTGCCAACGGCAGCAAGCGCGACGCTCGCGATGACGAGCAAAATGATCGCGGTCGCTGCGATCTCGCGCCTGACGATACCGTGGCTGTTGAAGACGAAAGGCGCGCGCCGCGGATCGCGCAGATCGCTTTCGAACCCCGCCCAATCATTGAAAATGAAGATGTGAGCAGTCAGCGCGCAACTGCCGAGCACAAGCAGGCACGGCGCGACCACGCCATCGCGCTCGAAGCGGTATCCGCCGAGGAAAATGCCGAGCACCGGTGAAGCCTGGAGCGCGAGCACCTCCAGCAGTCGGGTCGACACGAAGTGCCGAACGATGCGCCCCACTTGGCGGATAGCACGTGCAGTCATGGAGCGGGTTGCGGCTCAGTGTCCCGGGCAACAGTTTCGTAGAGGCGCAACCACAATGCGTAACCGACATCTTCCGACCAGTAGTATCGCCGGACGGTTGCACTGAGATCGTTGTGATAGAGCAATGGCGGTGTGCGACGGAGCCGTGCGAAATCGTCGGCGCCAAGCCATGCGAGCACGCGTCGCGCCCTGATGGGTTCGTCTGCATTCGCCGCCGATCCCGCGCTTTCGACAAGTAGTTGCGCCGCCTCGGCCCAGATGGCCTGTCCCGCGACAGGCAGCGCGAGACGCTCGACCGGCAGCGGCAGCGAACAGCCGAGCTGCGAAAGTTCGGCTGTTCGCAAATAAGGAATGAGCGCCGATTTGGCGTAGTAGACCCAGATGTCTTCGTCGCGATACGAGCGCTGCAAGGCAGCGCAGAGCCGTGTCGCTGCCGCGGGATCGAGCTCGCGCAGCATCAGATACACGTGCAGCTGGATTGTGATGTCGGTCGGGTTTGGATCGCTACCGGGATCGAGGCATTGATAGTCTTTTTTCTGCGCAAGCCAAGTTCGGTAGAAGCCCCTCACATCGCGGTAGCGGGACAGTACGTCGAGCATTGTTTGCCGTCTGGGGTCGCCAGCACCATGCCCAGTGATCCTCCACACGAGCGCCGTGTCGTCAGCGTCCGCTGTGATGGCGCAGCCTAGCGTGCCGATTGCCGGTCCGTTCGGAAGTCCGTGATAGCGAACCAGACCATTGCTTTCAATCTGCGCGGCAAGGTGTGAGCGCGCATGTTCCAGCGCGCCATCAAGGTTTTGCTGAGGTGCTATCGGCGCGAGCAGATCGACCAGGGTCGCGGTAAGAAAGGTGTTGAACTCTGCCTGTGGTTCCTCGTAGTGCGGAACCTTTGTATGCGAGGTAAGCCAGGCGCCAGCGTCGGTCTGATGCTCGCGCAACCGCGACGCCGCGCGAGCGGCCATCGTATCCAGCGCCGATCGTGAGACAGGCTGTTGAGGTTCCAGCGCGGCCGTCGCGAGCGGTTGCGCGCGCACGCTCACGCGCGTCTCACGGACGATACGGAAATCACTTCGCGGCTCGATCCGAACCGCAAGCTGAAGCACGTGTTCGCCTGGTGCAACACCCCACAGGTTGGCGCTTACGCGCCAGCCCGATAGCGCATGCACGTGCAAGGCCTGATCAACGTCTGCGCGCGGCAGGAATTCCGTCGTGGTGCCGAGGATCACGCCATCCACAAGCAGCGCGACTTGTGCGGGAGCGCGCGCGCAGGCGAGCGCCCAGCCTTCGAGCACCGCACCGGGCTCTAGTTCCGGCAATTGTGCAGGGGAGGGCAGTAGCGTTTGCCCAATCCTGTCGATCGAACCCTGCGCATCGCAAAGAAGCTCGCCCGGCGCAGGCGGATGACGAAGCTCGGCAATGAAAGGAATATTTGCAGGATTCCATGCGTTGCGCATGGAGGCAGGGTCTCCCGCGTAAATGAGTTCGTCGCTCGTCTTTGTGTACCAGAACGCTCCGACCACTTGCACGCCCACTGATACAGCGATCAATGCAACGAAGACGCCGCGAGCCAGGGGACGCAAACTCATCGGTGCCGGAGCGAGCATCCACACGAGGATGGGCAAGAGATCGGTCAGCCAGCGCGGCCCCCAGGCTGCGCCGGCACGCCAGTCGCAAAATGCGTAGAGAACGATCTGTGCGACTACGGCCAGGCTAAGCGCGACTGCGAATGCTTTCGTTTTGGGAGATCGCAGACGCTGAATCAGCCCCACGACGACAAAGACGAGGAACGGCGAAAAGACCAGCAATCCGCGCGACGGGCTGACCAATAGCCCGGCCAGACCCGACCAGTTTCCCTGGAAAAAATTGCTTGGTGGACTGACCACGCCGTATCCGCCGGCGAACTCACCCATGAATCCCACGTTGTAGTAAAGGAGTGCCGCCAAAGGCAAGACTGCACCGACGATCAGCCACGCGACGCTGCGCCAGTTTCGCCATACGACAAACAATCCGATGGCCGCGGCAATCAAGGCATCCGGCGGGCGATTGGCCGCCACGAGTACGCAAATGGCGCCGATGAGTGCGGTCCGCACAAGATTCGCCGGAGCAAGCACCAGCAGCATGGCAAGAACGATCAGGAATTCGCCGGTCCCGTGCTGCCACAGTGCCTGGCTCGAAATCATCCAGGTGTTGGTGCCAAACGCGAACGCGAGGGTGAGCGGTAGGCGCCACGGGTTGCCCTCGCGACGCAGCATGAGAAATACGAGCGCGCTGGCGGCCGCGGCCAGTATCGATGCGGCCAATTTTTCCATCAACTCTGCCACACGGTCGACGTGCGGCTGCTCCCATCCATGCGCGTCGAGCCAGAGAACGGCAGGCAGGTACAACGGCGCCACGAGCAACGGAGTCACAACGGGATAGAACGAAGCGAGTTCGTGGTCGCGCGTGCGCGCCAACCAATAGGCGGAAGGCTCGAAGTAGGTGACCCTGCCGTCATCGTTGGCCGGACGATACCGCGGGAATGCCATGGGGTGACCCTGCGCGAATACGCTTTGATCAGCGTCAGCCTTGATCGTGCCATGGTGCAGAAGCATCAGCGGCAGGTAGCGGACAGCCACCGTGTCACCGGCACCAATCTGCCGAAGGTTTGCGTTGTAGACCAGGAAACAGACCACGGTCACGAGCAGCGGCATCACGATGGATCGCAGGCGTGATCGGTGCGGTGGCACGGGTTTGTTCATGTTGGATGAGAGCGCATGGCGTGCAATCTTAGCGGATCGACATCCACCGGTGGCCTTGGTAACTTGATTGCTTCGATCCCAGACAGGAAGAGATCTTTGATAAAGCCAAGCGGGCGTCGAACGCTGGTGACAGGCGGTGCCGGCTTTCTCGGATCCCACTTGTGCGACGCCCTGATTCAACGCGGTGACGACGTGATTTGCGTGGACAATTTCCACACCGGTACGCGTGACAACATTGCGTCGCTGCTCGAACATCCGCGTTTCGAGCTGATCGATCATGACGTCACGTTGCCGCTCGACGTCGACGTCGAGCGCATCTTCAATCTCGCCTGTCCCGCATCGCCGGTCCACTACCAACGCGATCCCGTGCGCACGACGAAAACCTGCATACTTGGCGCGATGAATATGCTTGCGCTTGCCGAGCGCCGGCACGCTCGCATCCTGCAAGCCTCAACCAGCGAAGTGTACGGTGATCCAGAGGTCAACCCGCAGTCGGAAAGCTATTGGGGCCGGGTCAACCCGATCGGCATGCGCAGTTGCTACAACGAAGGCAAGCGCTGTGCCGAAACCCTATTTTTCGACTATCGCCGACAATACGATCTCGATATCAAAGTCGTGCGTATTTTCAACACCTACGGCCCACGCATGTATGTCGAAGATGGCCGCGTCGTGAGCAACTTCATCGTCCAGGCGCTTCGTGGCGAAGACCTCACCCTATATGGAGATGGTAGCCAGACGCGCTCGTTCTGCTACGTTGATGATCTGATCGAGGGTCTGCTGGCCGCGATGGATGCACCGGTTGAATTCAGCGGCCCTGTCAACATGGGCAACCCCGTCGAAATGAGCATGCGCGAGCTTGCCGAACGCGTGCTGCGCCTCAGCGAAAGCCATTCGCGAATCATCCATCACCCGCTGCCCCCGGATGATCCCAAAGTGCGCCGGCCACAGATCGATCTCGCCCGATCGGCTTTGGGATGGCAACCCAAAGTTTCGCTCGACGAAGGGCTCAAGCAGACAATCGCTTACTTTCGTGCGCAGTTGAACGCATGAGACACGAACAGCAGGGGGCAGGCGGTGAAAGAAGCGCGATTATTGTCGCGGGCATGCATCGCAGCGGCACTTCGGCAACGACGCGCATCATCAATCTTTTAGGCGCGACGCTCGCTCGCGATCTGATTCCTGCCGGCATTGGCAACGAGCGTGGCCATTGGGAATCGCGAGCCGTTCAGGACTTGAACAACGCGATGCTCTCGGAACTGGGTTCCGATTTGTATTCGCCGGTGAATTTCCCCGCAGATTGGTTCGGCAGCAGCGAAGCACAGCGCTGGATCGGTCACATGAGGGACCTCATCACCAACGAATATCCGACGTCGCGCTTGTTCGTCGTGAAGGATCCACGCATCACCCTGTTTCTTCCGCTATGGTCGGAGGCGATGCGCCAGTCCTCCATTATGCCGCTATTTGTACTTCCTTTCCGTCACCCCGAAACGGTTGCGACGTCGCTCGAAGCGCGCGAACGCAAGCTCGACATCGACAATCCGTTACCACACGCACAGGGACTCGCCGTTTGGCTTCGCTACGTGCTGGCGGCAGAAAAATTCACGCGCGGCCAACCGCGTACGTTCGTGGCATTCGAAAAAATGCTTGCCAATTGGCGCGACGAATTCACTCGCATGGGTCGGCAACTTGGTATCGACTGGCCAAACGAGCAGTGCGCAGGCGCCAAAATCGACGACTTTCTTGAATCGGAAGCGAGCGTCGACGCAAGCAGACTTGCGTTGGATCAGGTTTCAGGGATCTACCATGACGTCTATTCAAGCCTGACGCAGGCGGTATTGGAACCGCAATCTGTACTTCCTGCATTTAATGCGGCGGGGCAGGCCGTCGCAACGGCTGAAGGTCTTCTAGGGCCCGCGCTTTTCGCCCGTGATCAGGCCTTCATCGAACTGCGCGAACGTGCTCATTCCGCTGCCAAGCGGCATGACAGCGAACGCACCGAAATGCATGGTCGGTTCGCTGCCGAAATCGAATTGCGCGATTCGCGCAACGCGGAGGCAACCGGCCACGCCCGCCAGCTGCAAGCGACGTTGGAAACGCTGGAGCGCGACCGCAGCACGGCAGTCGACTATGCAAAATCCCTGGAGCTGGATCGCACGCGTGCCGTCGAAATCTCGGCAAGGCAGGAACGCGAACGCGTGGACACCCAGGCCCGGTTCGCGGCCGAGCTCGCGTTGCGAAATACGCGTCTCAACGAGGCAGCGATACACGTCCGTGAGATGGAACGAAGCGTCGAACTACTGACACGAGAGCACGGAAACGCCGCTGAATATGCCAAGTTGCTCGAGCAGGACCGCAATCGTGCCGTTGACTACGCCAGTTCGCTCAAAGCGAGTCGCGACGAAGCACTCGAATACGCGCAGACACTCGAATTGGCAAGGAACGCCGAAACACAGCAACGCCGGGCGGCGCTGTTTTCGACAATCGGATCGCCGGTATTTTTCACGATCGCCTCACGCAACTATCTCGCATACGCGCTTACCTTGATGCGATCGGTTGCCGAGCATTATCCCGACGCGCCGAGATACCTGATTCTTGCCGATCGCGATGACGGCGATGCCGCCCTCATCGACGCCCCGTTCGTCACCATTCCCGCCGAAGCGCTTGATCTGCCCGATTTCGATGCCTTTGCGTTTCGCTACAGCATCATGGAATTCAACACAGCGATCAAACCGTATGCTTTCGCCTATCTGCGTCGACAGCACGCCGATGCAGGCGTCATTTACCTTGATCCCGATATTCTTTTGGTCGAACCGCTCACCGAGGTCGAATCGGCCTTCGCGCAAGGCGCACTGGCAATATTGACGCCGCACCTGGTCGATCCTGTCGATGACGACCGCACGCCAGGTGAGCGAGACATACTTTCCAGCGGTACCTACAACTGCGGATTCATCGCGATTGGCGCCCATGCCGAAGCGGATCGCCTGATCGCATGGTGGGCGGATCGGCTCGAATTTGGCGCCTTGAGCGATATTGAAGCAGGCCTGTTCACTGATCAGAAGTGGGTCGACCTCGTGCCAGGCTTGTTTCCAGACGTTTTGATACTGCGTGACCAGGGATACAACCTTGCATACTGGAATTTATCGCAACGAACGGTTTCGCGTCATGGGCTTCACTGGTATGCGGGCAAGCAGCGGCTCGCATTCGTCCATTTCAGCGGCGTTGATCTCGATCATCCAGAGAATTTTTCCAAACATCAGAATCGGCACTCGCAAGCGACAATTGGCTCGTTGCGCCCCTTGTACGAACACTACTTGAGTTGTCTAGCCGCCAACGGGCATGCCGAGCACCGCGCCAAGCCTTACGCGTTCGGCAGATTCATTGACGGCGAGCCGATCTGTGATCCTGTGCGCGTCGTTTACCGCCGATATTTCGACAAGGGGACAGAGCAGCCACAATCCGACCCGTTCTCGATGGACCGGCATTTGTACGACCTCCCTTGCGAGGAGCAAGCTTCGCGCGTCGAGGCCCCCATTACACGGCTAATGTACGCCGTGTGGAAAATGCGATCCGACCTTCAGCAGGCATTTGACCTCGGTCAAGACGAAGGCCGGCGCGGCTATATCCGCTGGTTTGCCCGCGCAGCCCAAGCGGAGATGGGTATTCCGCAACGGCATCTGGATTCATTGCACCGCGCTTTGGAGGTGTCCCACGTCGAAGCCGCAAGGAATTCCGCGATCGAACCCGTTTCGCCCGCGCCCGGACTATTGCACCGCGCAGCCTCGTTGAGCCTTGACGTCATCAATTGGAGCTGCCGCTTTCGATTGGCGCTCTACTTTTACGCAGCGATTCCGGAACGCACGCGATCTCGCGTACGCAGTCAGCTAGAGCGCATCGCGGCAAGATCCGGCGCTGATGCACCTGTTTCGATCCGGCACAACGAGACGGGAATCAATCTGGTCGGTTACGCGCATGGTGAATTTGGCGTGGCAGAAATCCTGCGGCGGCATGCGTATGCCTTGCAGGGCGGGGGAGTGCCTTTTGTAGTAATCGATTTCGACACCGGCGTCGCCAGCCGACAGGATGACCGGAGCATGCAGCGGTATCTGTCGCAGAAGTGTCGCTACAGCGTGAACGTGTTTTGCATCAATGCCGATCAGATGCTGATTGCGCATCGCCAATTGGGCGACGAGGTCTTTGCTGGACGCTACAACATTGGTTGCTGGTTTTGGGAGTTGGAAAAATTCCCAGACCAATGGCAGGACGCGATTGAAATCGTCGATGAAATCTGGGTTACGTCGCCGTTTGTGCGCAACGCGATTGCCGCATGCACGGACAAGCCCGTGCACATCGTGCCTGTTGCACTCGGGGTAGATCTTCCCGAACAATTTTCACGCAGCCAGTTTGGATTGTCTGAAGGTGTGTTTCTTTGCCTGTTCAGCTTTGACTTCAATTCATTTTTCACGCGCAAGAATCCTGAAGGCGCGATAGCTGCCTTTCGCAAGGCGTTTGCTGATGGTCGACGCGATGTTCGTTTGCTAATCAAGACGAGCAATGGCAAGCGCTTTCCCGAAGCCTTGAAATATCTTGTCGACGTAGCCGCCGAAGATGATCGCATCGAAGTGCGCGACGGATTTCTTGATCGCTCCGAAATGTGGGCCCTGCAAGCCTGCTGTGACTGCTATCTCTCGTTGCATCGATCCGAAGGTCTGGGCCTGGGTATGGCGGAATGCATGCTGCTCGGCAAGCCAGTTGTCGCGACTGCATATTCCGGAAACCTTGCATTCATGGATGTTAAAAACAGTTGTTTAGTAGATTATTCGTTAATACCAGTTAAAGAGGGTGAGTATCCCGCTTGGCAAGATCAGCACTGGGCGGAACCGGACTTGGACCAAGCCGCCGCCTATCTGATCCGATTGGCCGACGAGCCGGCGTATGAGCGACAAATCGGGCAAGCCGCCAAGGCAAGTGTGGTCCAGCAGCTTTCTCCCGCGGCAAGTGTTGCAGCCATGACAGCAAGACTCACGGAAATCCGAGCTCAACGCCCGCGCTGATTTTTCTCGAAGTTGCAAACAATGGCTCGGCTGAATGCAGTTCGGTGGTCTTGTCGGGGATTTGCGCCACTACGGCGACGCCGCAGCGACGCTCGCTTGGCGCACGTCTCGATTGGAAATGCGCGGACCTACTGAACGAAGCGCCGGGCGAACTGGGTACGTCTGACGACCATCTACGGCTACAGCTTATTCTGGTGAGCAACGAGCATTGCTGGAGCGTGCTCCTTCAGCGCCCGTCGCCAAGCGATCGCGCGCAGGATAGCTGCGTAGCGCGCGAGGCGTACCAATCAGGCTGGCGCAGCTTGTTTCGAAAGAACCGATTTGATGCACAATGCATATTATGTCAAATACGGTTTGTGCCTACTGGCTGGGCAAAGCCCTGACGCGATCCCTTCAGGTAGATCCCCTATCTGTGGCCAGTGCAGGTTCTACCTACGACATTACCAATCGGTCGGCTTGTAGTCTTTGAGGAACTGACCCCAGACGTGTTCGCCTGAGTTGATGCCGTGGATGATCGGATCGACGATACGGGCCGCTCCATCGACGATATCGAGCGGCGGATGAAAGCGCTCCTCGACCACCTTGCGTGCAGCAATCTCAATCGGATCTTCATCGGTGACCCAACCGGTATCGACACTGTTCATGTGGATGCCATCGTTCTTGTAATCCGTCGCCGAAGTACGCGTCATCATGTTGAGCGCAGCCTTGGCCATGTTGGTGTGCGGGTGTTTGGTGGTCTTGAAGTTGCGGTAGAACTGGCCTTCGACGGCCGAGACATTGACAATATGTTTGTCGCGTTCGGGCGTGCGCAGCATCAGCGGCTTGAGTCGCGCATTGATGATGAACGGCGCGATTGCATTGACCAGTTGCACTTCGAGCAACTCGACCGATGGAACTTCAGCCATCAGCAAGCGCCAGGAATTACGTCCGCGCAAATCGACTTGCTGCAGATCCTGATCGAGCCTGCCTTCGGGAAAAAGGTGCTGCTGGGCGAGCAATTCGTCGGGCAGCAGTTTCATTTGCGACAGCTCTGCGGCGCGAGTCAGCCCCGGAAGCTTGCTTGCCGCCTGCCCCGATGAAAGTATATTTTGTCCGCCACTACCTTCGAGCATATCGGCGCTGCGCAAACCTTCGTACTCGCCGACCAGCTTGCGAACACTCTCGGGCAAATCATCGAGTGCGGCGGTTTCGCCTTCCATCATGTGCGCATAGAACTCGGGCGGACGTCGCA
>JBDSPX010000044.1:0-5083 GCA_039930065.1 Dokdonella sp. | reverse complement strand
ATGCGCTTTCACAGGTGCGTCGCGCGGTCACTGGAATCCGTGCGGCAGGACTCGCCGCTGAACTGGCGTCGGCGCGCCAATTGCTCGAATCCGATGGCGTGTCCTTCACCTATTCGTTGGGCGAAGTGGAGCTATCGAGCGCGCAGGAGACGGTGCTTGCTCTTGTCGTCCGCGAGGCGATCACGAATATTCAGCGTCACGCCCATGCACGCAAGGCGAATGTCCGCCTCGAATCAAGTAGTGGCGAATTTCGCTTGTGCATCGATGACGATGGACGCGGTGGTTCGATCAATGCCGGGAACGGACTTATTGGCATGCGCGAGCGCGTCGAGGCGTTGGGCGGTCGTTTGCGCATCGACTCGGTGCGTGGCAAGGGAACGAAGATCGAGGTCACAATGGCACAGGAGGACTCGACTCCGATCGTCGCTCGCGTCAGCGCCGTGCCATCATTGTTGGCGAACTGAGCGCGCCCAGCGCGCTGATCTGTCGTCAATGACGCTTAACCATTATCCACAAGGAGCTTTTTCTAGCCATGATTCGCGTGTTGCTGGCGGAAGATCAGGCCATGGTGCGCGGCGCGCTCTCCGCTTTGCTCAGTCTTGAGTCGGATATCGAGGTTGTCGGCGCCGCGGCGGATGGCGAGAGTGCGTGGCGCGAGCTGCAACGATTGAAACCCGATGTACTCGTCACCGATATCGAGATGCCGGGGCTGACCGGCCTCGAACTCGCTCAGCGCATTCAGCGCCAGGAGCTCGTCACAAAGGTCGTCATTGTGACCACGTTTGCGCGACCCGGATTCTTGCGCCGCGCGCTGGACGCCGGCGTCGTCGGATACCTGCTCAAGGATGCGCCCGCCGAGAACCTGGCCGAAGCGCTTCGAAAGGTGCATCGCGGTGGCCGCTCGATCGACCCGCAGCTTGCGGTTGATGCATGGTCGGAGGCTGATCCACTCAACGAACGTGAGCGTCAGGTATTGCGCATGGCAGGCGAGGGCATGGGTGCGGGTGACATTGCCACCCAGCTCAATCTCTCGCATGGCACGGTGCGCAACTATCTTTCCGAGGCGATCGGCAAACTCGGCGTGAGCAATCGCATTGAGGCCTATCGGCTCGCGCGACAGAAGGGCTGGCTTTGAGCCAAGCGCGTACCTGGCTGGTGGCAATGCTGTCGATCTTTGTTGCCGCTTGTCAGCCAGCACCCGTGGCCTTGTCGCAGCAAGCGTATATCTGGCAACGCATTTGGAGTCCCGAGCACGCAATAGCACTAGGTGAGAGCAGGGGACTTCTTTCAGGGTTTCGTATCCTCGCCGCGCAGATGCATCCACGTGAGGGTCTTGTAGAAACCCGAATCGATCTCGATCTCCTCGCGCACGATCATCGCCCAGTGATCGCCGTGTTGCGCATCGATGGCGAGTTGCCGGCACTTGATGCAGTTTCGATCGCAGCGCTGCTGTCGCGAATCATCGAGGCGTGGCGTGCAGCCGGTGTAAACCTTGCGGGGGTCGAGATCGACTATGACTGCGCGACGAGCAGGCTTGCCGACTACGCGCAACTCCTCCAGGCGCTGCGCGGAAATCTTGCGAATGACCTTGGCCTCTCGATCACGGTACTGCCGACGTGGATGCAGTCCTCATCGTTGCCGGATGTATTGCGAATCGTTGATCACGCGGTGCTTCAGGTACATTCGGTTTCGTCTCCCGAACACGGATTGTTCAATGCTGCAAATGCGCGCCGATGGATTGCGCAATTCGATGCGCTATCGCCAGTGGCTTTCTGGGTTGCGTTGCCCTCTTATGGCAGCGGCCTTGTCCGCGATCGCCTAGGCAACCTGCAGGTTGAGAGCGAACGAGCGCTTCCGATTGCCGGTAGTCGAACAGAGCTGAGCATCGACCCCGAAGGCATGGCGGATTTCTTGCGCAACTTGCGTAGCGAGAAAGTAGATCATCTTCTCGGAATCGTCTGGTTCCGACTTCCGCTCGGTACTGATCATCGCGGCTGGAGCATGACGACATTGCGAGCGGTGATTGGGGGAAATACTCTGACCAGCCAGATCACGCTGCGGCTGCGACCTAGCGGCAGCGCCGATGATCTCGTCGTCAGCAATGCAGGCTCGCTTGATGCAGCGATGCCCGAGCAAATCACCGTGCAGCCCGCCACATGCGAAGCAGCCGATGCCCTTGCCGGATATTCGCTGCGGCGTGACTCGGCGGGACTGGTCTTCCAGCGCACTGAAAACGCTACACTTCGCGCCGGCAGCGAACGCGTGATCGCGTGGCTGCGCTGCGACCATCCCGATGCCGAGAGACTGCATGCCGAACCCTAGAAAAAGTCTGCTGCTGGCATTGCTGGTCTGCGTCTCGCCGGCATTTGCCTGCGGTCCGGATTTTCCGAATAGCCTGCTGACTGATCGGACAGAGACGCTTGAAAATCTGCCGATGGGTTCGTTTGAGTTCGAGATGCGCCGCCTGCTGGTTGATCCGCATGATCGGCTGATCGCGGTCGAACCCGATTACTACAACCCGCCCCAACCTGTTGAGGAATCGACGCCGCCACGGAGCATCGATCTCGCGGCAATCCGTTTGTATACCCAGGCGGCCGAGTCGTTTCATGCGAATGATCTCGATCGCGCGCGCGAAGCGTTCCAGCAAGTGCTTGCGCTTCCGGAAGACCAGCGCAGCTCGCGTGAACTGAAGTCGCTATATTCGATCGGTCGAATCGAAAAAATGCAGGGCCACGAGGACGCGGCGACGGCGGCTTTCCATCGCGTTCGCGAGCGGGTCAAGGCCGGCAGCGCGGATCCTGATGGTCTCGGCGTCGCCAGCTTCGGCGAAGAGGCGCGTCTGCGATTTGACGCAGGCGATCTCGGCGCTGCAATCGCACTGTACGCGGAACAAACCGCGCGTGGATCCGCCAGTGGCATGAGCTCGCTGGGTTTCGTGTTTGGACGACTGCTCGAGGACGATAGCCAGCTCAATGCATCACTCGATAATGCAAGTGTGCGGCGTCTTCTGCCAGGCTATTTGAATTCCCGACTTACCTCGTTGACGGCCGACCAGATCGTGCATGTCATCGAGGAAATCGATGCACGAAAAGATGCGCCGTTGGAGGGCATGGATCGGCTCGCTGCGGCTGTCTACCGCGCCGGAAACTATGCGGCCGCCGAATCGGCGGTCAAGCGATCTGACAGCGCGCTGGCGTGGTGGGTTCGAGCCAAGCTGGCCCTGCGTCGAGGTGATAAGAAAGAGGCTGCCGCCGCTTACGCACAAGCTTCTCAGCAATTCCCGCAATCCGAAGGTTGGGGCTATCGCGATGGTGTCTATTCCAATTATTCGGATGACGGATCGATTGACGGCTTCAGCCCGAAATGCCGTGTTGATGGCGAGAGTGGCATCCTTTCGCTGAGTCGCGGTGACTATGTTTCCGCGCTCGCTAGTTTGTACGCGGCGAGGACACAGTATTGGGAGGATGCCGCCTATGTCGCCGAGCGTGTGGTCACGATTGAGGAGCTGCGGCGATTTGTCGATAGCCTGCGTGGGGAGATACCTGACGCCTCGAAGCGAGCTGACACTGCCGAGCACTCCAACGCCGACATTCGCGCCCTGCTCGCCAGACGCATGTTGCGCAACGGTCTCTTGAAGGAATCGCTGGCGTATTTCGACGGCGATCCGGGCACGGCGGAAAAGGCGAAAGCGTATGTCGATGCGCGACTCGCCGCGGATCACGGTGGCCAAATCGAGCGCGCTGCGGCCGTGTTTGCCGCGGCGACGCTGGCTAACTCCGATGGCATGGATCTGCTCGGATTCGAATTGGACCCGGACTATCGCATCTATGGCGGTTCGTTTGATCTCGGGCGTTACACCGATACCTCCGATGACTACACGCATGTGCCCGTCGACCATGCCGATATCGAAATCGGTATCAGCTATCTTGGCGGGGATGAAGCCGATCGTGTTGTGGCCAGTCGTGCCGTTCCGCTCAAGCGCTTTCATTTCAAGGGCGTTGCTGCCGATCTCGCTGAACAGGCTGCCGATCTCTTGCCTGCACGGTCGCAGGCTTATGCGGCGGTGCTGTGTATCGCCACCGGCTGGGTCAACAATCGTGACCATGCTCGCGGTGAGTCACTGTGGTTGCGTTACGCCCGCAATGGCGCCTACGTGCCGTGGGCAGCCGATTTCGGCAATCAATGCGAGGCACCGAATTTCCCGTCTGCCGCGGAGCGCCTGCATTTTGAACGTGTTGTCGAGGTGAAGCGCATGATTCGAACCGCTGCGCCTTACGCGGCTGGCGCGATGATCCTGCTCGGTATTGGCATTCTGGCTCTCGTGCTTGGCCGCAAACGTCGGATGCGCCGGGCCAATCGTTGAGTTCCCGGCCGTCGGCTACAATGTTCGGCCGTCTTGATGCTTGATCGTCTTGAAGAAATCGGATTTCAACTTTGATCTGCCTCCCGCGCTGATCGCCCAGCAACCGCTGGCCGAGCGTTCGGCAAGTCGCTTGTTGCTGCTTGATGCAGCCCAGACATCGATGTCGGATCGACAATTGCGTGAACTGCCCGAGCTGTTGCGCGCGGGCGATCTGCTCGTCTTCAACGATACTCGCGTATTGCCGGCACGCTTGTTCGGTCGCAAGGAAACCGGTGGTTCGGTCGAAATTCTGATCGAGCGTGTGACCGGATCGCATGAGGCAACCGCGCAACTCGGCGTCAGCAAAAAGCCGAAAGAAGGCGCGGCGATCGAACTCGCCGATGGCAGTTTTGCGCGCGTTCTCGGTCGTGATGGCGAGTTCTTTCGGTTGCGCTTTGAGTCGACTGAGTCACTCGAAAAGTTGCTGCTCAAGCTAGGTCGCATGCCACTACCGCCTTATATCGAGCGCACGCCCGATGACGCCGACAGCGAGCGCTACCAAACCGTATTCGCGCGAGAGCCCGGTGCGGTCGCGGCGCCGACCGCAGGCCTGCATTTCGATGAGGCATTGCTCGATCGGCTTGCAGCGCGTGGCATCGAATCCGGTCACATCACCCTGCATGTCGGCGCGGGGACGTTCCAGCCGATGCGCGCCGAGAAGTTGGCCGACCACACCATGCA